>WQZT01000044.1 GCA_009780595.1 Treponema sp.
CTCTGACATTACGTCTATGCCGCCCAATGAAATCAACATCTAAATAGACCATCCCGCCATCGGTGTAGTACTTCTGTGCATCAGGTACCTCATCTACAATCCTCTGAATCGTCTGCGCTTTCACCGAACTGTCGACGTCAAAACCTACTATCTGGCGGGGATAACGGCTGATCATCGTCATAGCATACATATTTATGCCGTTTTCATATCCCTTTCTCCCGTTCGTAAACCAAAACAGCTCGTCAAGCTCGAATGCTACCGAATCAGTCTGAGGGCTTATCCAGATGGCGGGGGATTTTTTTCCCCTCTTCTATTGCCCACCGGTATACATTGGATTTACTCATTCCTAACGCTTTTCCCACAGCCCTGCCTGAGTAACGCAGAATCAGCAGTTGTAAAGCCTGTTTGTCGGTTCTCTCGCATTGTGGGCATTGTACTTCACTCATGCTCCTCCGTTCCTGTTGTATCATTTGGAATAATACTTTCCCACTCTCCATATTTTCAGGCTGAATCGCTACAATCTAGCTTACTCGGAATACAGGTCAGTCTGCAACCTTCGGTAGTAGACTACTGATAAAGTGCCCTGATTTGATAATGGAATACCAACTTTGATGACTGTGTTCTTTGTCATAGTATATAGAAATTAGTTCATTAGTATTGCCCATTATTACTCAAACAGAATTTCTGTTTGTCGTTTTTAGAATAATTGGACTAATTTAATATACAAGCCGATTACTATGAGGTTTTTTTACTGGCTCTGGGCTACCCTTGTATTTTAACAATAACAGGGAAAGCTTGCAGGAAAATATCGTAAATAAAATACTGGTAAACATTATGTATTTGGTCAAAGAGCAAATATCTAAGCTTGCATTATATCTATTAATGTTAGGGGAATGTATTGACAATTATTATTTCAAGTGTTATGATTCCAAGACACGTGTGCATTAGCATACGCCACTTACCGTATGGTGAGTGATACTAATCAAGTGAACTCCGTAAAGGGCGGATTTCACTTCTTAATGAAGAGAGGAAATACCTATGAAAAAGTGTTGCATGATTGTGGGTATGATAGTAATCATTTCCGGTGCTGTCTATGCGTATCCCGTTAGTATGGGTGGCGGGTTGGTTTTTGGGACAGGATCGACCAGTCTTGATTGGGATATGAATCGTTTCAAGACTTCGGACAATGCTCAAGGTGTGTCGTTATTTATTGATACCAACTATGTTTCTTTGTTGGTTGATATTATGAGTGGAAGCTGGGATCTGAGCGGGCGTTATTCCCCCTTTGAAAAACCTGCGGTAGAGCCGGATCCGGATGAGCCAGTCATTGCCCTCGTCCCGCCGACCAGTTTGGATCGTGTTCACATTGTAAAGAGTTATTCAGCTACGCTTTTGAACCTCAATTTAATTTTTAAGTTTCCGTTGCCTCTTTACGGGCTTGAAACTGTCCATATCTTCCCTATACTTGGGGCGGGTTACCAAATAAGCCAGATTGTGGAAAATGAAACGATGTTTTCGGGAACTTACAATGAGATTAAGGTTCTCTTTGGGATGGGCGGGGATTTTGATATAAGCGATCGTGTTTACCTTAGGTTTATGGCTATACCATATTACCACCTGACAAAGACAATTACGACGGATATTGTGGAGGAGATCGTCGGTAGCTCGTGGGGTGCACATGGGGGATTCGGGGCAAATGGTTATATAATGGCGGGGTTCAGATTTGGGAGATCGCCGCAAGCTTCAGCTGCCCAGAATGTTACCACGAATTCCAATCGTGTTGCAAATACAAACAACAACAACAGTAATAACAACAATGATAACGATAACAACACCGACAACGACAACGACGAAGGTCTTATACAGCTAGACTAGCACTTCATTGCACATAGCCGTTGGTATAGCGGCTATGTGTGTTGATGCTATTCCCGCTTTTCACGTTCCACCGCAATATGATATTCATAAATATTGAGATTTGCCTGTATAAATTATCCCCTGAACTGTGATTACAACGTTTTTTGTTTCTTGAGGGAGGGATAATTTCTAATCTTGTAATCTTGTAAAAAACCTTCTAATTATTCATAATCAACCTCTAAGGAGAGGATATGAAAAAACCCGCGTGCCGTATCTGTGCGCTGCTACTTCTTGCGCTTGTTTCTTTTATTTTCCTTTTCGCGCCGCGCAGCCACGACACTGCCACTGCTACCCGGTCATTGCCGCTCCGTGGGAGTATCAGGCTGTCCACCACAACCAGCACGCAGAATTCGGGGTTGCTCGATTTTATTGTGCCCGTTTTCACCGCGCAAACCGGGTGGGGCGTTGATGTTATCGCGGTTGGCACGGGAGCTGCTTTGCGGATGGGGCGGGACGGGGATGCTGACGCGCTGCTGGTTCACGCCCGTGCGGACGAGCTGCAGTTTATGGCTGACGGTCATGGCTCTGTTCGCTACGATGTGATGTACAACGACTTTCTTGTCGTTGGTCCGCCCGGCGGTGTTATCGCGCGCAACGGCAATGTGCTTCAGACGCTCAGGGATATTGCTGCGCGCAATCTTCCCTTCGTGTCCCGCGGCGATGATTCGGGGACTCACCGAATGGAACTCGTGCTGTGGCGAGCGGCGGGCGCGAATGCCCGGGATATGTCAAAGTATTATTCGGTAGGGCAGGGGATGGGCGCGACATTGCAGATGGCGCATCAGATGCTGGCGTACACTCTCACCGACCGCGCCACGTGGCTTTTTTTGACACGCAACGGCGCAATCAATTTACCCGCCGTGTCAGAGCATTCCGAAGAACTCAAAAACTACTACGGGGTGATACTGGTAAACCCGGCGCGACATCCGCACATCAATGCCGAAGGCGGGCGCGCTTTCGTTGAGTGGATGGCAAGCCCCGCCGCGCAGGAACTTATCGCCGAATACGGATTGGCGGAGTTCGGCGCGCCTTTGTTTACACCGAATGCCGGGGAGACAACGCGATGAGATTTGGATTTATCAACGTAAGTTTCGACACGCTTTCGATTATTGACGTTACACTGCGGATGTCATTTCTCTCGACAATTATTTCAGTAACGCTGGGGACAATCTTCGCGTTGCTTTTGGAAAAGCACCAGTTTCCCGGAAAGCGCATCGTAGTCAGACTCTGCCGCACCTTGATGGGAATGCCGCCAGTTGTCGCCGGTCTTATCGTGTACCTGCTTTTAATGCGCCAGGGGCCGTTGGGATTTTTGGGGATTTTGTTTAGTGTCCGCGCTATGGTGCTGGCGCAGGTTGTCCTCATCACTCCGATAATTACCGGAATGGTTTATACCTACGCGCTCCGCTCCGCTCCGGCGATACGGATGTTCGCAAAAACGATGGGTGCGAATCGTTTGCAGACGCAGCTTTTGTTTATCAGAGAAATGCGGGGCGAGTTTTACTTTGCGCTTATCACCGCGTTTAGCCGCGCCATCAGCGAAGTTGGCGCGGTGATGATTGTCGGCGGCAACATCCAGTACCGCACGCGCACGATGACAACAGCGATCACAATGCTCCGCAATATGGGTGATTTTAGTCAGGGTATTACGCTGGGAATTCTCTTGCTACTCTTTGCGTTTGTGTTGCAGGCGCTGTTGGATTTTTTGCGGAAGCCAGAAACTGTTGAGGAAAATTTTTAACAGAAAACTTTTAAAGAGGAACTTCTAACAATGATAGTAAGCAATGTTAAAAAAAATCTTGGCGACTTTTCCCTGTGCGTTGATACCTTCGTCGTATCGCATCCGGGAATCTACGGGCTTATCGGTCCCAATGGCAGCGGCAAGTCAACGCTGGCGAAAATTATCACCGGGCTTCTGTCGCCTGACAGCGGCACTGTTGACACTGAAGGTTTGTCCGCCAAAGACATTACCTACCTCAGCCGTAAACCTTATATAATGGAAGATACTGTTTATAATAACCTCGTGTATCCGCTTAAACTGCGGAATATGAAATTTGAAGAAAATGAGATTGCGGCATTTTTGGACAAGATGAAATTTACCGAGCGCCGCAATCAGCGGGCGAAAAGTCTTTCTGGCGGCGAACAGCAGAAACTCAGTTTCCTTCGCGCGGTGATTTTTAAGCCGAAGCTCATCGTTGTTGACGAAGCGATGACGGCGATGGATATGGAGTCGCTTGAGCTTTTTGAAAATACAATTATCGAAGAACAGGAAAAAGAAAAATCAATTTGGATAATCATCAGCCACCAAATGCCGCACATCAACAGGATTTGCAAAAAGATTTATTCGATGTTTGACGGAAAGTTGATGACTGATATTTAGGTTAGTCTATCATACTGTTTAACGCAGGCTGATGAGGGGATTTTATTCACCTGCCGCCTTGCGGATTTCTGCCGCAAGGTAAAACGAGCCTGTTCCTAAAACTGCCAGCTTCTGATCGCGGGCAAGGCGAATAGCTTCCGCCGTCGCGTGCGCTGTGTCCGGGATAAATACAACGCGCGGCGGAGAGACAAGCGTTTGCGCTTCGCGGAGAAAGGCGGCGTACACTTCGGCGGGATTGCTTTTTTTGAAAGTTCCCGGCGTGGTAATAATTATGCTGGAAAAACGCGGCGTACAAACCTTCGCCATCGAAAGAAAATCCTTGCCATCGGCGCATCCGAAAACGAGGATCGCGCCTTCGCCGTAAAGTTCCGCAAAGGTGTCAACGCACATCCTCACACTGCCGGGCGTGTGCGCTCCATCAATCACCATAGGCACGCCTGCCAGCGCCGGAGCGGCAACGCGCTGAAATCGGGCGGGCAGTGTAAAGCCCGCAAGCCCCGCACGGATACTTTCCTCAGTGATCTCGGCGCAAGCACCGCCGCCAATTCCGCCGCGCATTCCGTCGTTGACACCGGCAACCTTCAGCGACAAAATCGCAAGCCCCGCATTATACGCCTGAACTTCGCCGGGAATTGGCACAAGCAGGTCGGTGAAAACTTCGCCCTTGCAATCACCGTGTTTTAAATCAAGCGTAAAATAAGTTCCCTCGCGGTTAACTCGAACGTCGCGTATTTCTGCACATTCGGGAAAATAATACAGCGGGCTTTTTTTCTGCTCCGCGTGTTGACGAAAAACTTCGAGTGCATCATCGCGCTGTTTCGCCACGACAACAGGCCGCCTGAGTTTTATTATCCCCGCCTTCTCGCCCGAGATGGCGGCAATCGTACTTCCTAAATATTCGGTGTGCTCAAGCTCGATAACCGTAATTACCGAGACAGCGGGATCAACAATATTCGTTGCGTCTAACCGTCCGCCCATCCCGGTTTCGATAGACATCGCTCCGCATCGCGCAATGCGGGCGCAGAGAAAAAACCACAGCGTGGCAAGCTCAAAAAAACTCGCCGCCTCGCCGCTGTCTAAATCCAGGTCAAATAATTTTGCATCAGCGGATGCGGGAATACCATCGACAATTTTTTTAAGCTCGTTGCCCGCCGCGATGTAAACCGCCTCGTCAAAAAATTTATTGCCCACCGTCAACCGCTCCCGAAAATCGATCACGTGCGGGGATGCGTAGCCAGCGGTCTTAATTCCTGAAGCGCTGAGAATGGCGGTCATCATCCCGGTAACCGACCCCTTGCCCTTCGAGCCTGCCGCGTGAAAAACAGGCGCGCATGTTTCAGGATGCCCGGACATTCGCGCAAGTGAGTTCATTCGATCAAGGCTGAAGTTTCTCAGGTTTTGCCCCCTTTCGAGGTTGGTAAAACTTGACAGCCATTGGTATACATCTGACGAGCTCGTAAAAGGTGTTGAAGTAACCATATATTTTTTATACCATATATACATGGATTCATCTATACAGACAATACAAAACGCCTTGCGTTGTGCGATGCGTTCAGGCGCGGAAATCTACCTTATCGGAATCAAGGGAACGGGAATGTGCGCCCTTGCGGAGCTCTTACACAACAGGGGAATCCGTGTATCAGGCTCGGATGTGGCGGATGTTTTCTACACCGACGCAATTCTGAAAGATTTGGGAATACCATACCACGAATCCTTTGATGCCTCCCACATCACGTCGCCTGAGCTGGTGATTTACTCGGCGGCGTACTCGGCGGCAAACGCGGAGGTTGCGGAGGCAGAACGGCGCGATATCGCTCTGTGCAAATACACCGATGCGCTGGGAGCGTATTCGGCGGACTTTGATTCGTCGGGTATTGCGGGTGTTCACGGCAAAACAACAACAACCGCGATTACCGGCACGCTGCTCAGAGGCGCGGGGCTTCCTGCCGCGATACTTGCCGGGAGTGCGGTTGGCGCGTTTGGCGGGCGCAGTACGCTGAACCTCGGCGACAAATACTTCGTTGCGGAGACGTGCGAATACCGGCGGCACTTTCTTTCGTTTCATCCCAAGCGGATAATTCTCACGAGCGTTGAAAGCGATCACCAAGATTATTTCCCGACATACGCGGATATTCGCCAGGCGTTTGTTGAGTACGGGCGGCTGCTTCCTCCTGATGGCGAATTGATTTACTGCGCGGATGATCACGGCGCGTCTGAAGTTGCCGCTTTGCTAAAAAAAGAAATGCCCGGCGTGCATTTTGTTCCTTACGGTTTCAGCACGGATGGTGATTACCGCATCGAGTCGTTTCAGGTGAAAAATGAGCGCAGCGTTATGCGTCTGCGTTCGTTCCCCGGCGAGCTTGCGCTGCGCGTACCGGGACGGCACACGGCGCTTAACGCGGCGGCGGCGATTGCGCTTACCTCGTCGCTTGTCAAGGCGGAGTTCGGCGGCGATGGTAGCGACGGCTGGAATGAACAACGGCGCGAAGGTGTGCGTGCAGCGCTGGAAGATTTTTCTGGCTCGCGGCGGCGCTCGGAAATTGTGGGCGAAGCTGCAGGCATCCTTTTTATGGATGATTACGGCCATCATCCCACGGCAATAAAAACTACGCTGGCTGGCCTTAAAGATTTTTATCCGAAGCGGCGGCTCGTTGTAAGTTTTATGTCGCACACTTACACAAGAACCGCCGCGCTTTTGGATGAGTTTGCTACATCGTTTGAAAATGCAGATGTGCTTGTATTGCATAAAGTTTATCCATCGGCGCGTGAAGTCTATTCAGGCGGAGTTACAGGCAGAACGCTTTTTGAAAAAACGTGCGCTGTTGAAAAAAATAGCGCAGGGCGTTTTCACTACGTTGAGGAGCCGGAAGATGCCGCCGAATTCTTGTCGAAGATATTACAACCAAACGATTTATTTATTACAATGGGAGCGGGAGATAATTGGCGGCTTGGAAAAAAACTCTGCGCGCTATTTGGTAAAATCAATCATCAACAAAAAATTGGAGGATGTGAATGAAAAGCATGACGGGTTACGCTTACCGCGAATCGGTGTCAGGCGGCGTTACCATTTCAGTGGAGATAAAAGGCTACAACAACAGGTTTCTTGATATTTATGTAAACCTTCCCTCGTGGCTTTCGGTGCTTGAACCGTGGGTGCGTGAATATATGAGTTCGCGCTTTTACCGCGGTAAAATTGAAGTTGGTTTACGGGTTAGAGAAAAAGAAGCACCGGTTTCTATTACAGTGAACGAGAGCGCAGCGGTGGCGTATGAAAAAGCGGTGAGGAGTTTGTCGCAAAAATTATCGTTGAACGAACAGCCCAGCCTTGCGATGATTTTGGGATTTGAGGGCGTGCTGGAAACTGAAATCAACCGCGATGCAGAAAAATACCGCGCCCTTGCCGAACCACTTCTTGCGGCGGCTGCGGAGCAATTCGAGGCGGAGCGTATCCGCGAAGGATCACACACGCAGGCGGATATTCTTTCGCACATCAGTGTTCTGGAAAAATCCGCAGAAGCGATACGTGCTTACTCGCCTCAAATCGAAACATCGATACAAGAAAATCTACGCAGCCGCTTTGAAGAACTTTTGAAAGACAAGATCGATGAAAACCGTATTCTCGCTGAAACCGCTGTTCTCTTAATGAAGTACACGATCTCCGAAGAGCTGGTGCGGCTTTCCGCTCACCTTGCGGAGTTTCGTTTGGAGGCGCAGCGGAATTCAAGCCCCGGCAAGAAGCTGGATTTTCTGTGCCAAGAAATTAACCGCGAAATAAACACGATAGGTTCCAAAACGCCGATGCTGGAAGTCAGCCGGGCTGTAGTGGAAATGAAAGACGCTTTAGAAAATATAAGGGAGCAGTTAAGAAATGTCGAATAACAAAACGATCACAAATGTAAAGATTGCAATTTCGGGAAAGAGCGGTTGCGGTAATACAACGGTCAGCCGCCTTATTGCCGATACGCTGGGGCTGCGGTTTATCAATTTCACGTTCCGCACGTTGGCACAGGAGCGGGGTGTTGCGCTGAGCGAGATGCTTGTGCTTGCCGCCAACGATGATTCGATTGACAGGGAAGTTGACATCCGGCAGGCGGCGATTGCGCGCGAAGACGGCGGCTGCGTGCTTGGTTCGCGGCTTGCGATTTGGATGTTGCCGGAAGCTGATTTGAAAGTTGTGCTTGCTGCCAGTCCGCAAACGCGGGCGAAGCGTATACAGTTGCGCGAAGGTGGCGACCTGCAAGCAATTGCCGATTTTACCGCCGAGCGGGACAGGCAGGATCACCAGCGTTATTTAAAGATTTACGAAATTGACAACGACAATTATTCTTTTGCCGATATCGTGATCGACACCGACGAAATTGCCCCGAAACAAATCGTGGAAATTATCATCACCGAAATTAAAAGAAAGATTGAGATATAACGATGAACAGAGACGAGATTGAGGGATTTAGAAAAACCATCTACAATGCGTACGAAAAAATGGGTCGCTCATTCCCGTGGCGTGAAAATATTTACGGATATTACGCGGAGTGGGGAATTTTGGTTTCGGAAATTATGTTGCAACAAACGCAAACGAGCAGAGTTGTTCCATTCTGGGAACAGTGGATGGAAAAGTGGCCGACGCCAGCGCACATGAAGAAAGCTTCTTTGCAGGAGGTTCTGCAAGCATGGAGCGGGCTTGGTTACAACCGGCGGGCGCGGAGTCTTTTGGAGTGCGCGGAGATTATCACGCGGAAGTTCGGCGGGCGCGTTCCCGATACGCCGGCTGTGCTGGAAAATCTTCCGGGCATTGGCGCGTACACGGCGGGCGCGATTGCCTGCTTTGCGTACAATTATCCAGCGGTACTCATCGAGACGAACATCCGCGCAGTTATGCTGCACTTCTTTTTTGAAAATGAGCAGGATGTCAAAGACCGCCAAATAATGCCCCTGCTGGATCTGGTTTTGGATCGCACCAATCCCCGTGTGTGGAACTGGGCGATGATGGATTATGGCGCAGAGCTGAAAAAGTTTACACCCAACCCGAACCATCGCAGTGCCCACTATACGCAGCAGACGAAGTTCGAAGGTTCTATCCGCCAAATTCGGGGCAGTCTTATCCGCCAGCTATCGGCGAAGGGGGCGGCAACGGCAGAGGAACTTCGCGCCGGACTTGATGTCAGGGCGGAGAAAGAAGATTTTTACAAGGCGCTTGAAGCGCTCGGCAAGGAGTTGATGGTTGCCGAACGCAGCGGAGTGTACAGCATCAAACCGATTGGCAAAGGGTAAATCCGCCATAGGCGGATTTACTGGGGAGTTTTGGCTTTGCCAAAACCCCCATACTCGTAGTGTAAGACTAATCCCCCAATGCTGCACTCTGGGCATCCGTTCCCGTACTGGTTGGCGCACAAGATTTACTCACCCTATTCCCCTCTGCCTTATTACACAGGTGCATTCTCCTATTATGTGGCATAGTTACGTAATATTCTCGCGAAAGGCCGCCAGATGATTTTTCATCGCACAAAGGTTTGAATCAACCGTAC
>WQZT01000045.1 GCA_009780595.1 Treponema sp.
ACAGTACAAGGCCCAGAAGGGGGCGCTTTTACAGGTAGACAAAATCGATGCCGAACCCGGTGCGGCGCTGGACATTGATTCGGTGCTTCTCATTTCGGGAGACAAGGTGTCTGTCGGGGCACCGTATGTCAAAGGCGCGAAGGTACAGGCGGTGGTGGAGTCGCACCACAAAGCGGACAAGATCATCGTATTTAAGTACAAGCCCAAAAAGGATTACCGGCGCAAACAAGGGCATCGCCAGAAGTATTCGGTAATCAAGATTCAGGAAATTGTCGGGGCATAGCGCCCCATGATCCAGGTTGATGTGGCGCTGGATGCGGCGGGGCTGCTTAGTTCCTGCCGGGTTTCAGGCCACGCGGGAGCTGGCAAGCGGGGCGATGACGTTGTGTGCGCCGCTGTGTCTGTTCTCAGCCGGGCTCTGGTGCGGGCGCTTGCCGGAAAGCGGGGCGTAACGTTTCGGGGCGATATGCCGGAACAGGGGAATTTTTGGGTGGAAGTGGAGTATACCTCCGAAGGTAGAGATTTTCTTGCCGGAGCGGGTAGCTTCTTTATCGAAGGCATTCTTTCGGTATCCGCTGAATTTCCCAAACATTGCAAGGTAACTATAGACGGCTGTTTCAAATCGCCAGATATTGAAGCGGCTACTTGATCGGAGGAATTGGTATGGCTCGAAAACGAGGCGGAAGCGGCGCAAAAAACGGACGGGATTCAAACCCTCAGTATTTGGGTGTCAAAGTTTTTGGCGGCGGCGTGGTGAAAGCCGGGTCTATTATTGCGCGGCAGCGGGGGACGAAAATCCACCCGGGTCCCAATGTTGGTTGCGGCGGGGATTATACCCTGTATGCTCTGACAGACGGAACGGTTTCTTTTATTCAGCGCCGGGGCAGAAAAATGGCCGCGGTCATTCCAGAATAACGTTTATCCATCCGGTAGTGCGGCAAATCGGAACGTATGCAGAAATTTGCCGATGAAGCGCTCATCGAGGTCTCCTCAGGGAACGGCGGGAACGGCTGCGTGGCTTTCCGGCATGAGAAGTATATTCCCAAGGGCGGACCTTCAGGCGGCGATGGCGGGCGCGGCGGAGATGTGATTTTCGCCGTGCGGCGCAACATGCGTACGCTCTCACACCTCAAATACAAGCAATATTTTAAGGCCGAAAATGGCAGGGACGGCGAAGGCAAGGGCTGTTACGGCCGCAACGGTCAAGACACGGTGATTTTCCTGCCGCCCGGCTCGGTCATCAAAGACGCTGAAACAGGCGAAACCATCCGCGATTTCGGCAAAGACGAGCAGGATTTTCTCTTTTTGAAGGGGGGAAACGGCGGCTGGGGCAACATTCGTTTCAAGTCGTCGATCAACCAAGCCCCGCGCAAAGCGTTGCCGGGCAAGCCGGGGATAAAGCGCCGCCTTCAGGTGGAACTGCAAGTGCTGGCGGATGTGGGGCTTGTTGGTTTCCCCAACGCCGGAAAGTCATCCCTGCTTGACAAGTTTACGAACGCCCGCCCCAAAATTGCCCCGTATCCTTTCACCACGAAAATACCAAATCTTGGCGTGCTTACGTTGGGTAGCGGTTACGATGACGCAAAAGATATTATTATTGCCGATATACCCGGCCTCATCGAAGGCGCTTCCGAAGGGTTGGGGTTGGGAATCCGCTTTTTGAAACACATTTCCCGCACAGCTGTTTTGGCTTTTCTAATCGACATCGGGGATGACAATTTTTTACAGGCGTTTGATATTCTGTACAATGAGCTGCAAGCTTTCTCCCCGGAATTGGTTGCCAAACGCCGCGTTATCATCGCCACCAAGCTCGACCTTGAAAACGGCGCGGATGCAGATGAGGCAGACACGGACACTATCGATGTGCCAGCAGTTCCTGTCCGGCAGCGGCTGGAGGAACTCAAGGCAAAGTACCCGCAGGAGCAAGTTGTGGGCATTTCCGTGTTCTCAGGCGAAGGTATTCCGGAATTGGCGATACTGTTAGGATCGTTGGTTGCGGAGGACGCAGTATGAAAATTGCGATGCTGGGGGGCAGTTTTAATCCCGTTCATCTTGGGCATCTTTTTTTGGCGGATACCGCGCTTGCCGATTTGGGATACGACCGGATCATTCTTGTACCTGCGTATCAGTCCCCTTTCAAAATCGGCGCGGATGCGGCGTCTCCGGCGGATCGGCTGGAAATGCTCGCCGCCTCCATCCCAGGCGATCCCCGCCTGACCATCGACGACTGCGAAATTCGCCGCGAGGGGGTTTCTTTCACCATCGACACTATCCACGAAGTTATCGCCCGCTATAAACCAGACGGAAAACCGGGGCTTATTATGGGGGACGATCTTGCTGGAAGTTTCGAGCAGTGGCAGAAGCACGATGAAATCGCGGAACTGGCGGATATTATCATCGCCCGAAGGCTGAACGATGCGGGCAATTCCGCTGTGGAACGTTTTCCGTACCCGTACAAAGACCTGAATAACGAAATAATGAATATCTCTTCCCGCATAGTTCGGGAAAAAATAAGCTCAGGCGGAAACTGGCGCTATCTTGTCCCGTCGGGAGCACGTTACCTTATCGAAAACCGCAATCTCTACGGGCTTTCCCCCAGTGCCGGCATCTCTGCTGCGGACACATCCGGCGCGGATGCCGCAGACGGCGGCAAAAAGCCCGCGGCGGAAACATTCGCGCAGATTATCGTAAATATTGAAAACTGCGCCCGCTCGATTTTAACCGCCCCCCGCTTTCACCACTCGCGAAGTGTCGCGCTGATGGCGTGGGATCTCTGCCGCCGCTTCGCTTTAGACGCTCAGCGGGGATACCTTGCCGGAATCGCGCACGATTTATGCAAGCAGATGAGCGAAGATGAACTCGTGCGTTTGGCACACTCTGACGGCGGCGGTTCGTCAAAAATCGAACAGGAAAAGCCCGGTCTGCTCCACGCGCGGGCGGCGGCTGTGTTGCTCAGGAGCAAGTACGGTATCGCTGACGAGGATATTTTGGAGGCGATACGTTGCCATACCACTGCCAACTGGAATATGGGGAATTTGGCGAAGGTTGTGTATATCGCGGACAAGATCGAAGTTACCCGCCCGGGTGTAGACCCCGAACTGCGGGATATGATCGGGAAAACTGACCTTGACACGCTTTTTCAGGCGGTGTTCAACAACACCGTTGCCCACCTCAAATCCCGCGAAATCAACCTTTCCTACGGCACGAAGCGGCTTTTGGCGGCGATGCACAAGAGGAATAACTTGTGAGAAAGGTAAAACTCGACTCAAGTGTTATCCTGCTTGGTCTTATTGCAATTCTTGTTATCGGGGGAATTATACTGGCGGTTGATTCTTTCCGCTCTGACCCCATCGAACGGGCGATTACCGGAGAGCGGGTGATAAACACGCTGTTTATCATTGAAAAAGACGCGCAGCCCTTTTCAACCTACGTTTTGATGTTTTACCCGGTTACCCGCCGTGCCGCTGTGTTTGACATTCCTGGCTCTACGGGCGGGATTTTGCAACGCATTAGCCGCGTTGACCGTCTTACTGCCGTGTACGACCCCCAGCGGATTGCGCCCTTCAAGAACGAAGTGGAGCGGCTTTTGGGGATAGATATACCGTTTTCCTTTGTTATGACCGTTGAGAATATGGGAAAGATTATCGACCTTGTGCAGGGCGTGGAAGTGTTTATTCCCGCTGCGGTTGATGAATACTTTGACGGACATATTTTGTTCCCTTCGGGGCGGGTTTTTCTTGACGGCGCGAAGGCGGCGGTTTTTGCCACCTATGTGCTGCAGTACGAAAGCGAGGAGCTTGTCAGCGCCCGCCGTCAGCAGTTTTTTATGAGTTTTGTGAGGCATATTGGAGAGCAGAGCCAGTTTCTAAAAAATAAGGAAGCTAGCCGCCTGTTTCATTCGTTTATAAGAAGCCCCTCAAACCAGCGAATGCGGACAAGGCTGTTCGACGAAATCGCCGGAGTCAACATCGACCGCGCTACGATTCAGACGGTCAGGGGAACAGTCCGCGATGTTTCAGGCGAGCAGTTGCTGTTTCCCCACCAAGACGGCAACTTAATCCGGGAAGTTGTCAGCCACACGATGGCGGAGCTGCTGCGGAACGATGATTCGGTGATTGACAGGGCTTTAACGGTGGAAATCCTCAACGGAACAACTGTTACCGGGCTTGCCTCGCGCACTGCCGAACTGTTGCAGGATTTTGGTTACAATATTGTCAATTTTGGCAACGCCGACCACAATAACTACGATAGAACACAAATTATCGACAGGTCAGGCAACCAGCAGCGCGCCAAAGACTTTGCCGATATTATCCGGTGTAGAAATATTATCTTTGAGCCGCCATCTGGGGCGCATATTGAGGGTTCAGGCGGCGCGCAGAATGCTATGCACCGCTCGGACTTTACACTTATTCTTGGAAGGGATTTTAATGGACGACACGTTACACACTGAAAACAGCACGACGGCATTTACGGCAAGCACGGAATCACCTGATTTCGCGCTTGCGGTGGATTTGGGAAAACTCCTTGCCGATCACAAAGGCGGGGAAGTTCTCGTTATGGATATGAGGGAGTTGAGCTCATGGACAGATTTTTTTGTCATCGCAACCGTAACCAGCACCACGCACCTTATGGGGTTGCAACGGCATATTAAAGATTTTGCCAGCGAACGAGGCGCGGGCATTATGTACCGTTCACGAAGGTCTAAAAACAGCCCGCACATGCAGATGCAGTCTCAGTCCAACGTAGACGAATGGAGTTTATTAGATTTTGGAAACGTGGTTGTTCACCTGATGAGCGCGAATGCCCGCTCCTTTTTTGAACTGGAGCGGCTTTGGAGCGCTGCCCCCATTATATACCGGGCTGGTCAAACCGAACCCGGTCAATGAGGGATGAGCGCCCCGACACCCGTTTTTAATCACTCATCGAAGTCGTCGTAGTCTACATCTTCTTCGTAATCGAAGTCGTCCTCTTCGTCTTCGTAGTCTTCATCTTCGTCGTCAAAGTCATCATCGAAGTCATCGTCGAAATCATCGTCCATATCATCGAAGTCTTCGTCTATGCCTTCCTCATCGTCCCCATCTTCATCATCAAAAAGATGCATGGGCAGCGGCCCGAAAGGAAGCCCCTCCGACCCGATGGATTCCCCGGCTGTCGAATAATCGTTTGCCAGGGGCATCAGAGCCAGTTGCGGTAACAGCGCCGCGCTTGAGGCGGTTGTTACATACTCATTCGTGATTTCATCCAAAACCATACTATTCTCCAAAACAAGTTCTTTGTAATGTTTCGTCAAAACAAATGTTTCTCTTGAAACATAAATTACAGATTGATATCTGTCAACAGGGTTTTACGATCAAGTCCTATTTTTTTTACGCTCGATGGGTTACTATGATACTATATCTTATGGAAAAGAATTACGCAAGGGTTTGCGTTATTAATGCTCCCTGTAAAATAAATTTACACCTGAGTGTTGGGCAGCGGCGTGGCGACGGGTTTCACGGCATCGAAAGTATTTTTGTGCCGCTTGCGCTGTCCGACACCTTGCACTTCGAGCGCTGCGGCGCGGGGGAGGACACTCTGTCGGTGCGCTGGGAAACGGCAGAGCAGCCGATTGCCTCTGAAGAAAACCTCGTTGCAAAAGCGGTTGCCCTTTTTCGCAGCCGCACCGATTTTGCCCCGGCGCTGCGTATCCGGCTGGACAAGCGCATTCCCGCAGGTGCGGGGCTGGGTGGCGCTTCTTCTGATGCGGCCTCGACACTTCTGGCAATGAATCAGCTTGCGGGGCAGCCTCTGTGCGCGGATGAAATGCGCGAAATGGCAGCTGTTTTGGGCAGTGATGTTCCGTTTTTCCTGAGCAACGGCGCGGCGTTTGTCAGCGGCCGGGGCGAGCGCGTGGAGAGCGTCAAACCGCCTGAAGATTTGTGGGTGCTTTTGGTCAAGCCGCCGTTTTCCAGCGATACTGCCGCCGCCTATCGGCTTTTGGATGAAGCGCGGGAGCGGGCGAGTGCTGGGCAAAAGTTTTCAAAGGAACAGTTTGCGAAGGATAAGCTTGCAAATGACAAGCTTCCGAAGGAAGTCCTGAGCCGCGCCTTGTGCAGCCCCCCTCAAAACTGGCCGTTCAGCAACGATTTTTTGCCGATGTTCCTTGCACAGGGCGGGGAACAATCCGCCGCGTACCGCGCCATTCTTGAGGAACTGCGAAATGCGGGGGCTTTGTTTACGGGACTTTCCGGTTCTGGCTCGTGCTGCTTTGGCATTTTTGACTCACAAAAAACAATAAAAAATGCAAAAAATGCACTTTCTTGTTCAAAAAATGACGTTATCTTGACTTTCTTTCTTGCACAAGAACCCAACAGTGTAGTAAAATACTAGCACTTGGTAATTTCAGGATACAACAAAGGAGAAACGTCCATGGAAATCACAGACATAAGGGTCAGGAAAGTTGCGGGGGAAGGGAAGTTAAAAGCGTATGTAACAATTACATTCGACGATTGCTTTGTTATTCACAACGTGAAAATCATTGAAGGCAAAAGCGGTGTTTTTATTGCAATGCCGAGCCGAAAGACAAGGGCAGGGGAGTATAAAGATGTAGCTCACCCCATTAACCCTGACTTCCGTTCGGAACTTCAGAAAAAAGTGCTGGATACGTACGACATGGGAGGCTGTGCCGACGATCCTACATTGGAGATATAAGGCGTACGCCTGAGTACCCATCTTTTCATTGTTACTCGTTTTGTGTATACTGGTCTGACTTTGGGACGTCGGCAAGTGGTAAGCCACCGGGTTTTGGCTCCGGCATTCACAGGTTCAAATCCTGTCGTCCCAATCGGTTTAAGTAATTGTGCATAAAGCTGTCCCCAGTGTGGGGAAGCAAGATGTAAGGAGCAGAAATATGAGTAAGGTTGTCTTTGAAGCCCACAGTCGGCAAAGCAAGGGGTCAAGCGAGGCCCGCAGAATCCGCCGCGCCGGACGTATTCCCGCAGTCATTTACGGGCGTGCGGGCAAAGCTGTGTCCATTGATCTTGACGCGTTAGGATTTGCCAGCGGGGTAAAAAGTATTTCCAAAAGTACAATCGTAAAGATAGAAGTAGAAGGGAAGTCTTACGAAGCTTTTGTAAAGGATACCCAGCGGAATATTATTGACGGGGCAATCCTCCACGTTGACTTTTACGAAGTGGAAAAAAATGTTGCGGTTCGGGCGAAAGTTTCCATTCACCTGTCCGGCAACGCCATTGGTATCCGCGAGGGCGGCGTTCTCGAATTCCCCCTCCAACAAATCGAAGTGGAATGTCTGCCCAACGATCTTCCTGAAAGAATCGAACTTGATGTTTCCGGGCTTGGTGTCAACCAGTCTCTGTGTGTGAGGGATATTTCCCTGTCCAGCGCGGTGCGTGTTCTTACATCGGCAGATCAGCCGATTGTGCTGGTGAAGTACGCCAAAGACAAGTCCGCCGCTGCCGCACCTGCTGCTGCAGAAGCCGACGCTCCGGCAGCGGCTGGCGCTGCTGCTCCGGCCGCCGCTGCTGCACCTGCTGCCAAAGCGTAAGTTCGAGTTGTGCCGCCGTTTAATCGGCGGCAACCTCAACCCGGTTTCGCCCTTTTATCTTACAGTGGTGCAGGGCGAGGTCGGCGGCGCGGTTCAGTTCCTCCCACGTTTCGGCGTGCGCCGGAGCGGATGCGATGCCGATGCTCGTGCTGATGCAGACTTCGCGCTCCCCTGTTCCATCAGGGCTTTTCGGTACAATTATTTTTTGAACAATCAAGTTTTGGCGTATTCGTTCGGCAACAATGCGGGCGTGGTCGGTGTCTGTGTCGGGAAGCAGGACAGCGAACTCATCGCCTGAAAGCCGGGCGCAAATGTCTCCGGGGCGTGTTGACGAGCGCAGGACATTTGCCGTTGCGATAAACACTAAATCGCCAGCTTTAATGCCGTACCGTTCGTTAATGATGTGTATCCTGTCCAGGTCTATCATTAAAAGAGAAACACTCCGCAACCCCACCAAGCCTTCCGCAAAGCGGTCTTTCACGGATTTTTCAAGGAATCGGCGGTTGTAAAGCCCGGTCAGCTCATCGCAAATTGAACGCAGGCGGGCAGCTTCGCCCCAGCGCATAATATCGTCTAAATGCTGAGAAATTTGATCGAGCCAGATGTTCTGCACCCTTCGGATGGAGTTCAGCATTTTTACGCCTATCGACGGATGTTCGAAAACGATGCGAAAAAAATCAATCCCCGACAGTGCCATCAACTGCGAATCGACGACGGCTGTCAGAGTCGCCGAGCGGCTTTCGTTGGCGATGATGGACATCTCCCCGAAAAAATCCCCCGGCTTTACGGCGAAGATGTGGCCTTTGCTGTCGCCCGAGTGGTGTACCTGCGCGCCAATTCTGCCTGAAATGAGGACAAACATTTCTTCGCCCGCTGCTCCCTCCGCGAAAATCACCTCGCCCTTTTTTGCCGTGCGGGGCTGCATAAAATCCGCAACGATGCATAGTTCCCCATCGCTTAAATTTTCAAATAAAAGGGATGCTCTCAGCGCAGGGTCGTAAGCGCGGTCATTGCTAATATCAGCACCCTCCTTTGTAACGGACAATCTTGTTCCCGCCATCTTTCCACACTTCCATAAGAAGATCGTACAGGCCTTCCGTCAGAGTTTGCCAATCCCGGTTATCATCCGGCCATATTCCCCAGGCAATCGACGCGGAAAAAGAGAAGGCGGCGTGCGAAGATACGTCAGAAGTAGCAAGGGGAATTGGCGCAAGCGCGGAAATTGCTTGCGAAAGGGAGTGTGCCAGCGATTCCGCTTCGGCTGCACTGCACTTGTTAATTAGAATGCCCGTTTCGTTGCTCCTGAAGCGCAGCGCCCAGCCTCGCCCAAGCCGGTATGGAAAACTTTTGAGAACTCTGGCGATTTGTAGCATAGCTTTGTCCCCCGCCGCATGGCCGAGTGAATCGACAAGAACCTTGAAACGGTCGGGTTTAATCATAATCAGTGCCATCGGCTCTTCCAAAATCCGGTCTGTCTCGTCGGCAAGGAACGTGTATTTCCAAAGACCGGTTCCCGGGTCTTCGTAGGCTTTGCGGTGCAGTTCCCGAACAAGAGAAATATTTTCGGCGATGAGCTTGCGGGTTGATTTGATGCGTTCAGTTACCATTGCCGCGGAATTCAAAAGGAGGCGGGCAGCGATTCCGGGCATTTCCTGCGCGAAACTGTCCATCGTAAGTCCATAGCGGGGGAACATAACGAGGGAGGAATTCTCCAGCGCCTCCGCCTGCGCGTTGTACCGTGCGCCGCGCGCGAAATCGAAATCGCCAATGAGATCACCGGGCGTGAAGTAGGCGATTTCTTCGTCAGTGCCGCCGTCAAGGGGCTTGAAAATGCGGAGGATTCCTGAACTGAGCAGGTAAATGCGCTCGGCTTTGTCGCCGGGGGAGAATAAAACGTCGCCTTTCGGGAGTGCGATGATTTCCGCGTGGTCTGCCAGTATTTTTTTCTCGTACGGCAAAAGATTGGAGAAAAAGTCTGATTCCATCAGCGCGGAAAGCCCGTAGGTTTCTTTCTGCCGGAAATTGCCGATCGCTGTCTCCTTTTGGGATAATCTCTGGAACAATTATCCCATCGTTGTGCGCTAAAATATAATAAAATGCAGTTTCCAAATCGTCAAGTCCGCGTTAAAGCGCATCTGTCGCCGCTGCTAATTGCCGTGTATAATGCAGATGAAGGAGTGGTCAATGAAAGCTCTATTGATGGAAGAATATAAGAAACTCAAATTTACGGATTTTCCCGACCCAAAAATTGAAA
>WQZT01000046.1 GCA_009780595.1 Treponema sp.
CAACAGCAAAAGACAGCGAAAGTATCAGCGCGCCCGGAAACGTTCCGGCAAGTGTCAGGGTGAGCATTAACGATGCGGGAATAAGCCCGTCGTAGGCGGCAGACACAAGGAAAATGCTTTCTCGCGGGGACGCGAGTTTCGGAAAAAAACGCCGGAAAAGGAATTCCAGCCCCATGCAAACCAGCACCGAAAGGGGAAACAGCAGGAAGTAGACTGAAAATCCTCCCCAGAATGTGGGGATTACAAATGTAAAGATTAGCCACAGGAAGAGTACAGACAAAAATAAAATGCTTAACTGAAAGACAGGCAGCGGCGCTCTTGTTTGGCTACCTGAGCCGTATTTGCCGGATATGCTTGCCGCCCCGAGTGCAAATGATAAAACCAGGTTGAGGGAAAAGCCGCCCAAGACCGCCAGCGCTGCATGGGAAATCATAGCCCGGCCTCCGGAGCTTCGCCGCGCGGAGTGTTGCCGCCCTGTTCTCTCAGATAGCGGAACAGCGCCGTGCCGTAGCCTAACAACAAAAGCCCCCCGGCAGAAACCGAGAAAAACCTGACTGGAAAAAAGCCGTTCTCGCTGTAAAAATCAAAAATTTCTATAATACCTTGTATGCCGCCGGGGATAGAAAGCGTTCCCTGCCCCAACGGTTCGCGGATGAGGGCGACAGCGATAATGATGATGGCAAGTGCCCCCGCTTCAAGGAGCGAGCGCAACACTGTTTCGCCGAGGGATGGTGATTCGGAATCATCAAAAAAGCCCGATGCAAGGCAGCACGGGGGAATAAGGACAAGGAAAAAGCCTGTTCCAAGTATCAGAAGGGGGTTCAAAAGCCCCACGAGCAAGATAAACATGCCTGACATAAACGCCGACAGAAACAGCAGGATTATGCTTTTTCCCCGAATAGGCATAATCCTTTGCGCGCCGGAAAAGGCAAGGGTTGTCAGCGAGTAAACCCACACAAGGGCGGCGGCGCACAGAATCGCGAAGGCAAGCTTGCTTGATGCCATAATGATAAGCCCCGCGCCGGTAAGAGACGACAAGGGCGAATGAACACCCCAAAAAAGGTGGGAGCTATAGCGGTTTTTCACGAGTGTCCCCCCACGATGCGCCGTTTGTACACATCCTGAATGCCGGGAGAAATCCGGCGCAGCACCCGCTCTCCGTGAACGCTCAGGGGGATAAACTCCTGAACTTCTCCGCGTGCTGAAACCACGGCGGCGCAGGGGAAAAATGTCCCTTCGGCGATAAATGCGAAAATAAAAATAAAACTTTTCTCGCTCGTTCTGTTTGCCGCAGCAAACCACAATCCTGCCCGTGATGCACCCGTGGGCTGTAGTGCGGTGGTAATTGGCGCGGCGAGCCTTCGCGGGTCACTGGATCGTTCAAGCACGTTGTTCACAGAGGCAAGGATAACGCGCCCCCGCACCGGCTGGGTGAAAAACCACGCCAAGCCCGCTATAAGGATAAGCCCGGCTATCCATCCGGCAAAGATGGCAGCGTCTTTCAAGGGTGCGGTATTCTTGTTAAAGAAGAAAAAAAAGCGCTTTTCGTTCATAAGCACCTCTGGTACAGGCAGCGGCGCTCGGCAATTCGCACAAGGGGAAACAAGGCGTTCAGTAAAGCCGCCGCAAAAACCGCGCCGTACAGTTCATGTCCGTGAAACCGGAAGAAAAACGCCAGTGCGCCGCCTGCTGCCGCCGCCAGAAACATGCCGGGTAGGGATTTGGCGCTGGTAACCGGGTCGCAGGCAAGGAAAAACGCGGCGGCTAACGTTCCACCTGAAAAAATGGCAACAAGAAGAGCCGTATTTCCGGCGGTGAAGTACGCCAACAAGCCGAAAATACCGAGGTACACACAGGGAATCCAAAAGCGGTTTACCCGCAGCACGGTGAGAACGAAGGCTGCCAGAAGCAATGCTGCACCGCCCCGGTCGGCAATAATGCCGGGGGAAGTGGATGTCAGGAAATCGATAATATTCCCGTGCGCCACCGCGCCGTCTGGTACGTCTGCTGCCACAAGCGGCGAAGTATCCTGTGTTGTGGTGAACGATGCCGGCCACGAAAGGCGGATGAACAGCCAGCCGCCCACAGCGGGGTTAAGCCAGTTGCCACCGAGCCCGCCAAAACCATTTTTCACCACTGCCATTGCAAAAATAGCGCCAGATGCCGCGTACAGCGGGGAAATCTGATTTGGTAAAAGAATAGCAAGGATCAGCGCGGAAGCTACCGCACTGCCATCTTTCAGTACCGCCAATCTGCCTCTGTGCACAAGAAACAGCAATTCCGTTCCCACGGCGGCGGCAACTGCGCTGAGTGCAATGATAAGGGAGAAAAATGAATCGCCCAGCGAGGACTGAATAACTACCAGTAGCGCGCAAGCACTTACCAGCCACATACGCAGAACGGTCGGCACAGACAGGTTTACCTGCGGCATGGGTGGATGTAATCGTTCTGCGCGCGCTTTGGCTTGTTGCATCATTTCCCCCTTGCCCCTGACTGCGATGAGGAAACCGCCGCCGCAAAATTTACTATTGCGGTGCTTAACGGCAGTTGTGAGGGGCAGACCGCTTCGCAGCAGCCGCAACCGTGGCATTCGGCAACCCGGTGTAACTCTTTGGCTAACGGACACGAGGTTGACAACGATGATTCGGTTTCTAAAGAAGCGGTTTCCATAGATATTCGTTTGTACAGTTCCTCCGGGTCAAGCCCCACCGGACAGACTTTTCTACATTCGCCGCAATTGATACAGTTGCCAGCGTAATCCTGACGGAATTCTTTCCGCAGAGCAAAAACCGCCCCGGTGGTTTTTATTACAGGCTCGTCAAGATCGATTGTCCGCTTGCCTAACAGAGGCGAACCTGAGGCTATTCGTTTGGGCGGGGCGGAAAATCCTCCGCATTGGGCAAAAAGCTCCCCGATGCGAGTGCCAATCCTGACTTTCATAACCTGAGGCTGCCGTACCGCCGTACCACCGACAGCTACGTAGCGTTCCAGTATGGGCTTTCTCATTTTGACCGCGTCATAAACCGCCGCCAGCGTAGCCGGTCCAAGTATAAACAGCGAGCCCAGAACAATTTCTTCCCGTTTGCCGTAATCTCTGAGAATGAGTTCCAGTTCCCTCCGGTTGTGCTGGGGATAGCGCCCGCTGGACAAAACCAGATGGTTGGAAATTCCCCATTTACTTCCCGCGCTCAGGATGGCTTCCCCCATCTCCGCTTCCCGCTCGGAAAAAACGTACACGATTCTGTCGACACGGCTGGCACTTGCAATGATGGCAGCGCCTTCTGCTATATCATCGAGCCGCTGTTGGCACAGCGCGTAATCCGCCGCCAGCCACGGGTCGTCAAAAATGCAGCGCACAACTAGCGTAATCGGCGGCGCTACAGAGCGCAAGGATGCGATGATGTCCGATACCGGTCTGCCTGCGCCGTCCATTTCGACAATGCCGTACTCGGCAATAATACGCTGAATATCAAAGGAAAGCATATTTTCCCAGAGAAAAGCAGGTTGCCGTTTGCCGAGTTTTTCAAAGCTCCCTTCCATCCGTATGACAAAAGCCTCGTTGCTCTGCCCGTCGGAAGCAGTATACGACATCATTCGGAGAACTTTACCGGGAACGGTAGCGTGGATGTTCGCCGAGCCGGCTCCCCTGCCCTTCCCGATGAGCATTCCCTCCCGAACCGCGTCGCCAACTGCAACGACTGGCTGGGCGCATTCCCCGGAGTGCTGAATGAGCGGAACTATCGACAGTGAAGGGAGAAAAGCCGTCGTACAGAAATCTCTTGAGGGAGCAGAAGAGTCTTTGAACGAAATGCCACCGCGCGGGAAAGAGTATACTTTGTTCCCGCCTGTTGCAGGTGTCACGTTTGCAGCCTCCCTTCAGCAAGGGCAGCGAGTCGTTTCGTTTTCGTAGTACAATTCAAAGTTCTCACCCCTTGATAAAGAATATCTGCTCGTAAAGCTGCTAATACTCGTGTCGCCACAATCAATTCCCTCATTGTTGTCGTCGGTACAGTCCCCCGTGCGGGAACACTGCTCTGGCAGTATACCAGAAAACGCATAAGCTTTTCCAGCGGGAACGGCAGAACCCTACAAAATGGCGTACGCCGTTGCGATGAAAATACCCACCAGTGCGCCGACAATTACCTCGAGCGGGGCATGTCCTTTAATCTCTTTGACAGGGTGAAACTCAATCCCGGTTTTTTCCGAGGTTCGCGTACCAAGAATATTAAGCGTCCGTGCCTGAATCCCCGAAGAGCGGCGCACACCCATTGCGTCCCGGATAACAACCATCGCAACAAAAAGCGAGACTGCAAAAAGGTTCGAGCCAAAACCCTCACTAAAACCCACCGCAGCTGTCATCGATCCAACGACAGCCGCGTGGCTTGAAGGCATACCTCCGGTGCGCCAGAGCACGGTTTCAATTATTTCAATCAGCCCCTTCTTACGGGTTTGTCTCCGCAATAGCGAGATTATGCCCTTTATAAGTTGGGCTAAAAACCAGCTTATTCCGGTGGATAAAAGAACAGGATTAGAAAAAAAAACCTGCAAGGATTCAGTAAATTTTAAACTCTGCATTTCGCCAAGAATCCTCCACATAGGAACAGGGTAATTGTGTCAACGTAGCTACATCCAAAAGCGAACACCAAGATCCAGCCCCATAAAGCCCTCGGGGAAGCTGGTAGGGTTAACAAACAATCCGAGCGTCGGCGCAACATTCAGGAAAACCTCAAAGAATTCCACTGGCATATAGTAAACACCGATTGGTATTCTTCCGCCCATAAAGATACTCGTCGTATCATCGGAAATGATGAAACTCGCATTTGCGCCAATCCCAAAAAAGAAGTTAAAATTGGCATCGTTTACCAATCTTTTATCAAAGAGGTGGTAATCACCGGCAACGCTCAGCCCGAACATACCGCTTTGCGTCTTCATGTGGATGCCCCAATGAATGGGAAGCTGCGGCGCTTTCAGCGAAAGCCCCCACCACGCGGTATTCCCTCCCCCGCTCCATGAAAAATTATTTTGCATGAGAAGCCCCGCGCCCCACCCGTTCGGATGCTGGGCAAATGCTCCGACAGAAACTGCCGCTGCAAGCGCAAAAACCAAAACCAGTTTCTTCATAGTAATCCCCCTCTCTAGTATACTATCCTACATCTTGTACCATACTATTATATTATAAACTAATCTATTATATTTTGGCGATTGGGTCAATCCAGCCATTGTAAAATTGCATAGTAATCAACATTTACAAATCCTGAACTTACTGGTATATTGGTACCATGTGTTTTTGAACAGCAGAAGGGGATCGGCAAAATGGCAAAAAAGAATATCATTATTCTGGGCGCTGGGTACTCAGGTGTGCTTACTGCAAAAAAACTGGCAAAGAAAATCAAAAAACAAAATAGTAACAACGTCGACGTTACTATCATCGATAAAAACCCGTTTCATACGATGCTTACCGAACTGCACGAAGTTGCCGCGTGCCGCGTTGACGAGTCCAGCATCCGCATCGACTTGAAAAAGACCTTTGAAGGCCGCAATGTCAACGTCGTAATGGACACCATCGTCGATACCGACTTCAACGGCAAACAGTTGACTGGAAAACTCCGCACCTATGATTACGATTACCTGGTGATGGCTACCGGGTGCAAAACCGCGTACTTCGGTGTGAAGGGCGCGGAGGAAAATGCCTTTCCGCTGTGGTCGTATGAAGATGCCGTGCGGTTGCGCGATCACATCGAGGCTATGTTCAGAGGCGCGGCTGTTGAAACAAATCCTGAGTGCCGAAAAGCGATGCTTACGTTTTACATCGTTGGCGGCGGGTTCAGCGGCGTGGAAATGGCAGGCGAACTCGCCGAATACGCGCCGATACTGTGCGACAAGTTTCATATTCCCAGGGAAGAAGTCCGCATTTTCACGGTGGATATGCTTGACAGAATAATGTCGGTTCTGCCGGATAAGGCGCGGGAGCGGGCAATGCGCCGCCTTGCGAAAATAGGCGTTACCGTCAAGCTCAAAGCCAACATCACAGGCGTGAGCAAAGACGGCATCGAGTACGTTACCGGGGAAACAACGAACAGCGACTGCACAAACACCGTCATCTGGACTGCCGGTATTCAAGGCTCGGACATCGCGCAAAAATCGGAAGCGTTGGGCTTGCAACCAAAGACGCGCGGGCGAATTGCCACGGACAAGTACCTGCGCTCGCTGACCCACCCGAATGTCTACGCGGCGGGCGACAATATCTTTTACATCCCCGAAGGCGAAGAGCGCCCGGTTCCCCAAATGGTCGAGAACTGCGAAAACTGCGCGCCGGTGATCGCCGAAAACATTCTGGCGGAGATTACAGGCGACAAGCCCGGACAGGAATACAAGCCGCGCTTTCACGGCGCGATGGTTTGTATCGGTAGCAGGTACGGCACAGCGCACAGCGGAATGCCGGGCAAATTTGCCGTTTTGCCCTCGTTTATTGCGATGCTCGCCAAGCACTTTATCAACGTTGTTTATTTTATGCAGGTGTTGGGCATTAACAAGGTGCTTTCGTATATCACGAACGAGTTTTTCGCCGTGCGAAACAGGCGGAGTTTTCTTGGCGGGCATTTTTCCAACCGCGGGCCGCTGTTTCTCATTGTCCCGTTGCGCGTTTTCCTGGGGCTCTTTTTCATCTACTATGCGTACCGCCGTTACACGCTCGGCTGGCTTGACATCAACATTCTCGGCCCGTATTTTGAAAGTATGCGCGGCGTGTTCCGCCCGAGCTTGTTCCAGTTTGAGCTGTTCAACCAGTTCCGCTTTTCCCTGTACGTCTTGAATGATTACGTGCATATGTGGTTTCAGACAACGCCGTTTAGCTGGTTTGTCGAGACGTTTGTCATTGCAAGCGAAGCGCAGATTATGTTCTGGCAGGGCGCTATCGTGGTTACCACACTGCTAGTTGGGTTGGCGCTTGCCGGAGGGCTTTTCACCACGCTTGCGTCACTGTACGTCATTCTGTACTCCGCAGTGTACATTTTAAGCAGCGGCTTGGCGTTCCCGAATATGTGGCTTCCCTTTGCCGGAATCGCCTTTTTGTTTATTGGCGGCAGAGTTCTCGCGCTGGATTACTACGTTATGCCGTGGTTGAAGAAACGGTGGAACAACTGTGCGTTTGCAAAAAAGTGGTATCTGTACAGAGACTAATGGTGAAAATCAGGAGAAGATGACTATGAAAGTATCGAGAGTATCGAGAGTATCGAGAGTATCGAGAGTATCGAGAATATCGAAGGTATTAAAGGTGATATGTATTGTCGGCGTTGTGATGATGGCAGCGATCTCGTGCTCCGGTAATCTGAGTACGAGCATTTGGGCTCCCCGCCCAGGCTCGAACCTTCAGGCGATTGGGGAAATTGGTTTGCCTGACGGCGTGTTTTCAGGCGTCGGCTCAGGCGGCTTTCACGGCGATGTCTTTGTTGATGTTACAGTTGAAGACAATTCGATTGTTGACATAACTGTAACCGACCACGCCGAAACACCGGAAATTGGCGGCACGGCGTTCGGGCATATTATCAGGCGCATGATGCAACGGCAGTCCACCGGAATTGATGCCATTGCAGGCGCGACGAAAACTTCGCAAGCACTTATCAACGCCGTCGAGGATGCGCTTGTTTCAGGCGGCGCTGAATTGGCAGTGCTCAGGGCAGGTGGTGCGATGCCCTCGGCAGTTACCGTTGCGCCTACTAAAACGTACACGCTCGGCAGTGAACCCAGTCCTCATGGGCCGTTTACCCCCGGAACCTACGAAGGTTTCGGGCTGGGCGGCTACATTGGCGCTATAACGCTTGCGGTTACGTTCAGCGAGTCGCACATAACGGCAATTGAAATTACCCACAGCGATGAAACGCCAATTTTTGCCAACCCTGCGTTTGAAGTCCTCCTTCCCGGAGTGCTGCTCGCCCAAACCTACGAAATTGACACCTTTACAGGCGCAACGTACGCCTCGCGGACATTTTTGGCAGCAGTACAGGACACCGTAGAGCAAGCGCAGTAGCTATAGGACACACGGGGTTTTACAGAGGACTTGACAGAAGCGCATGGGTATAGATAAAATTACGTATATCTATATTTATGGGGGATTTTTTATGAAGAAGCTTGTCATTATTGGGTTGGCTTTGTTTCTGACAGCGGGCATGATTTTTGCGCAGCAGCAACAACGGTTCAAGAACGGTAATTTTACCGCGACTGTTGATAATAGTTACGATCCCAAAATTCACGAGCCCAGTGGTTCTATGACTGTCCGGGCAACCTTCCGCGGCAACAGAATCACGCAGATTGTGGTAACCAAGCACACCGATACTGCGTCGTTTCTCAAGTTGGCATCAGATTCCATTATTCCTGCCATTATTGCCGAACAAAACACTGAAGTTGACACTGTAGCCGGAGCAACCTACTCATCACAGGCATTAATCGATGCGGTGAATGATGCAATGGAACAGGCACGAAGGTAAACACAAGACCTTACTTTTTCGTTACAGAGCTGTTCCAAGCCCGATGCTTGGAACAGTTCTAGCTTGTCTTTTCCCGAAACTCAGCATATTCAAAACAAACATTTTCCGGTAGAGCATTCTTTGCAAGAATAATATTTCCCTTGTCTACGCACACTTCTATTTTCACGCTTGTACCGGATTGCTCCCCAAGGAGATTCACCGCGTATGTACCCGGCGGCGGCAGGATACAGCCGCGGCTGGCAATGGAGTACACAAAAGCCCCGCCAGCGTCAGCGACAGTAGCGCCGCCGGAAAGGTCAACGGTAAAGGGATACCCCAGCATCGCTTCGGCAGTTTGCAATTCCCCGCGGGCAATGGCAGCACGGATGTGGCTGGAGCTTATCTGCACCGCGCCTTCGGCGAGAATCGGCATAATGACGGCGGGAATGCCGCGGCTGGATGTGAAGGCTTGTATCGCGCGGGCATCGGTATCGAGTTGGTAGCCGCAGCGGAAGTTGCTCCCCACTGTCAGAAAACTCATCTTGCCCTGCTCGTGCAAAATACGCAGGAAATCATCTCCGCTGGTACGGCTGAAGGAATCGCAAAACTCGATTACCACGGTTACGGCTATTCCCAAATGCTCAAAAAGCGCCATCTTTTGACGAAAACTTACAATATTCCCCTGGTACGCACCATGCCCGTTTGCGCCGCTTTTTTTGAAACCGCTGTGCTTGAAGGTAACAACAACCGGAACAGAATCATCTGCACGCTCAACAACCTGCCGGATAAGGGCTTGGTGCCCCCGGTGCACTCCGTCAAAAACTCCAACCGTTATCGCCGCCGAACTCTTCCCATTAAGCGGCAGAGGGTTTAATAGGAACTCCTGCCATTCGATTATTTGCATCTGCATCGATATGCCGCCCTAGTATTGCCGAACGAGCAGGCAATTGGTCAGGGTTTCAAGGGTGTTCCTGTTCTCCCCCGGCGGCAACCCTGCAATGTCGCGCAACGCGCGGCTTGTGTACCGTGATGCGTATTCGGCGGCGGCTTGTGCGCCCGTGTAGTGTTGCACCTGCGTAAAAATGATTCCCGCTTCTTCCTGAGTAAATTCGCGCCGGGAAAAAATATCGTTCAGGACGCTGGATTTATTCGAACGCAGGGCGCAGATGACTGGAAGGGTAACAATACCAGCGTGAATATCGCTGCCCAGTGCCTTCCCCTGCAGCGCGTGCTCCCCCGAATAATCCAGAATATCATCGATAAACTGAAAAGCAATTCCGATATTATACCCCAGCCGCCTGAA
>WQZT01000047.1 GCA_009780595.1 Treponema sp.
CCTTTGCGGCGATTATTCCGTTAACGGCATTTTTCAGCATCGCGCCAACGCGGCCTGTTCCGGCGCTTCCGGTTGTGGCGGCGATGTACAGCTCGCGCCCGGTGGCGGGAGTTGCGGCACAGCCGACCGTTGAAACGCCGATGGGGAAATTGTAGTGCATCGTAACGCAGCCCTTGATGTACCCGCTGTCCAAAAGCTCTTCCATTTTAGCGTACATGTGCCGTTCGTCAGCGGCTTCAATCTGTTCGAGGTTCGAGGAAACGTTCGGGCCGATAAGCACGACGTCGAAGTTCCCGCTACGCGCGGCGATTTCCGCGCCCTTCACAAGATTTTCAACACCGTGTTCGCTGCCAAGCGTTGTCAGCGCAATTTTCACACGCCCCTTCGCGGTGGGTGCGCTACTCGCCGTTGCTGTCCCAGCGTTAGCCACGCTAGCCGCTTTCCCCTTGTTCCGCTCAAGCACGATAGACACGCCGTCAAAGAGGTTCGTCATACGCCCGAGAAACAGGCTGCCCTTGCCGACAATCATCACGCGGTTGAACGTGCCCGTTGTCAGGTCGTCAATCGCAAAGCCGAGGTAGGGCGCGCCGGAAGGAATGTGCCCCTGCGTTGGTGCCCAGCCCGTCATGCCGCGCGTCTCGACAAAGTTTTGAATATCGCCCCGCTCGATTTCTTTTTTCAGCACGGCAAGCGCGGCGATCATTTTATAGTTCGCTTCCGGCACATCGCCCGCTCCGGCGGGTTTGGTGATGTCCGGGTTTTGCATCTCCACCGAAAACTTGTCAACATCCGTGATTTTCAACCCGGCGTTTTCCAGCGGCTGCGACACCAGCGCCGACATAACCGCTTGCGGCGAAGAGCCGGTTCCAACCGTGTGCCGCCCCACAATTGCGGTGTTGAACTCAGGCGAGCGAAAATCGTCTTCGCTCAACAGCACGGCAAATCCGGCGACAACATCTTCGAGAATCGGTAGCCCTTTTTTGACGTGATCCTTGCCGTTCATACCAAGTTTCGCAGTCGCGCCTCCGGCAACAACGGCGACGTTTTTGTACGTTCCCGCCTTGATCAAAGACGCCGCCAAAATCAGCGCGTGGGTAGGCGCGGCGCAAAAACCCCGCGTGTCGGAACCGGTGGCGTTCGCAAGCCCGGAAACCTCGGCAATCGCCTTTGCGAAGTTGCCGCCACCGCGTTGGTTCACATCGCCGCACGCTTCCTCCGAACACTCAATCACATATTCCACGCGGCTCAAATCAAACCCGTGTTTGACGGCAAGATTGTTCAGTGCCAAAACGCCTGACGCTTTCGACACAAGGTTTTCAAACATTACGTGCGCGTTCAGGTTTGGGTCTATATCGTGGGCGCGTTTGACACAGCCAACAAGCTTTCCGTTGTGAAACAAAGCTTCGCCGTGATGCTCGCTAACCTGCGTCTGAATCTCGCCAAGCTCCGCTCCCGCCCCGATTTTTCCAGCGTTTTCCTTCAACGCCGGATGCGCCGCAATTTTCGCCGCGACATCGGCAGCGAACGATTTTTCAAGCATAACCAAATCAAACGAATCTACTATTTTTAATAATCCGATAAACTCATCCTGCGGCATAATCTCACCGAACCGCCCGAAACGGCTCGCACCTTTGACAGCCTTGTCGTACCACGGAAACTCGTAGCCTGCAAGATCGTCCGGCGTAATCTCGCCAATGTACGCCTGATTCGGCGGATACTCAACCGCCTTTTCAAACGAACGCAGATGCTCCTTCAGTTTTGTAAGATATTCGGAATTGGGATTTACTACACGTTCGGTTGTTTGCGTGCTGCCGTTTTGCACCATATCAGGCGTGTGAATAAGCACGTACGACGCGCCTTTCAAGACGGGTTTAGTCATGTTGCCTCCAAGTGAAATAAAGGAAAATAAAGAGAGCGGAGAGTAGCACGGAAATAAATTTTAATGCGGGGGGCACGCCCCCCTCGCTCCAAAGCCTACGGCTTTTCCGCTACCCCCCAAGCGGGGGACACCCCCGCAACGCCCCCGGTAAATCCGCCATCGGCGGATTTACCAAACGCCCCACATTTCCCAAGCCTGGAGTTTTGCTACGCAAAACTCCTCAGCTAATTCGCCAAAGGCGAATTAGCCAAACACGGTTTGTTTATCAACTTCAGTCTGCAGAGCTTTCAGCGACTGCTCGACAATCTTGCGGCGGAGTTTTTTCTCCTCAAGACGTTCAAGCGCCGGATTGCCCAACGGATGAGGAATCGCAACCGCCGGAACAATTCTGTTAGCCCCAACCGTCAGCGAGATAGGAACAACCGTGCAAACGTGAACAACGGGAATCCCCGCGCGTTCGATTTCTTTGACCATCGTTGCGCCGCAACGAGTACAAGTCCCTCACGTGCTGGTGAGAATCACCGCCTTCACGTCATCGTCGATAAGCTCCCTGGCAATCTGCGCGGCGAACGTTTTCGCGTTGGCGACAGATGTGCCGTTGCCGACTGTCGAATAATAGTAGCGATGCAGGCTGCCGATAGCGCCTTCTTTTTCAAGGTCGCGCAAAACGTCAACCGGCAAAACGCGGTCGGCGTTCTGGTTGGCGTACACCGGGTCGTAGCCGCCGTGTGCCGTTTCGTACTGCCCGGCGGCAAGGGCGGATCGCCCATCGATGTCGTATTTGCCGTACCGTGACGCACTCGATGACTCGATTTTGTCAGGGTTGCCCGCCGGAACAATGCCGCCTGAAGTAACAAGCGCCACTTTAATGCCCGCCATATTTTTCACAGCCGGATTCGGCGTAACATTGTCAAAAACCGGCATCGGATATTCCGTCTGAAACTTCTCGCCCCTGATTTTCTTTATCAGCATATCAACGGCACGTTTCGATCCGCGCTCTTCCACAAAGACATTCTTGCGAATGCCGCGCGAAAAATACCCCTCCGCCTCGGCACTGCCAATTTCCTGCTTTCTGCCGAGCTTTAACGCAAACGCGGCAAGCTTCGGCGCGGAATTTTTCATGTCCGCGGCAGATTTCCCCGCTTTCAGAATGTACACATCCTTGCGGTACGAATCCACGCCGGGATTTTCCTCGTACATCGCCGTAACAGCGGGGATGCCCAGTTTCTCCGACACGGCTTTGCAAATTGCGCCGCACGCCATACCGTAGCGCCCCGCCTCGAAAGCCGGACCAGCCGCAAACACATCGGGCTTGTGCTGTTCGATCATCGGGATGATAGCGGCAACCGCCTCGTCAACATTTTCGTTAAAGTACGAATCGCCGCACACAACAGTCGCAACAATTTCGGCATCTTCCCCAAAACGCTGGGAAAGCGCCAAGCCCGGCCCCACAAGCCCCGCGCGGATTTCAGGCTTAAAGTTAGCTTCCTTCTCGCCGCCCACGCCGCCGTAGAACTGGTTGATATAATGCACAACACGCAACTTGCTCAATTATGCCCCCTAGTCCTTAAACTTGCAAAACTGATCCCGTATGGATTTCATCTCCGTAGCAATTTCCTCCACGTTGAGAACCATTTCCATCATGCCAATTTGCTCATCGTAAACGGTCGAGTCAACCTGACTCTTGAACGCTTGCTCTGTACAGTGGTAAACGCGAAGTCCCAACGGGACTCCGGCTAGTGAACCTGCAAAAGTAGGGTCGCCGTTCGTAACGGTTTCCGCAGCAAGACCAGCGGCCTCGCCCTCGGCAGCGCCAAAAATTACGATCACGTTTTCCGCGCCGTACTGTTCTGCCGCTTCCTTAACCCTCTTCTGATTCTCAAGGTCCATAGCTCCTGCCGCCGTTCAGACAAAGCATTCGGTTGACGAAAAGACAATATCCGCGTCAGTTGTTTTCAGACATTCTTCAATGGCTGGACCCGGCACGCCGTCTCTGTCGCCAATGACAATTACTTTCTTGCCATTAAACAGACCCATAGTTTCCCCCTATGTAAAAATTATTTTATACGCCTTATGATAGCCACTGCCGCACCGCGAACAACCGCCACCAGCGAATTAACCATATTACCCTGCTCCCACAAGCCTGGAGTTTTGCCACGCAAAACTCCCTAGCTAATTAGCCGCAGGCTAATTAGCCCTCATCTTGTTAAAACCCATCTCATTGGTCGCCCCGGTGATCACCTGGATTTCCGCTTCGATTGAGCCATCGGCTCTCAGCGATCCGGCAAAGCCTCCGGCAATCTTGTCCGTATAATCGAGCATCCCGATCACTCTGTCCATCGGCGGCAGAACGATCAGCTCGTTCGCGTTGCCTCCGGTAACCACCGCATCGGCGGCAGGATCAGCGTCTGCCAGAGATTGGGATTTGCCATCCCGCCCGGCGTACTCATCCGTTACGATGACGGTCTTGATTCCCTCCGCCTCGATTTTCTTGCAGTTCATAATCAGGTCGGTATCAGGGTTGCCAAAACCCTCCTGCGAAACCAAGGCGGCATCCAGCCCAAGATAGCGGCACAGTTTCGCTGTCCAGTTGGAAGAGCGCTCCTTGTCCGCAAGGTACACGTTTTCGTTGGTGATAATCACACCGACAAAGTTAAGGTCTTTGCCGTGCCGCTCGTATAAATCGTGGATTATCGGGTTGTTCTGATGGTGGTACGTCGTGTTCTTGTCGCAGGCGGACACGCAGTTGCCGCTGACGATTGCCCCGTCCATCACTTCGGTTGGGTACAAAATTGTCGGCACAATTTTTTTCGCATCAACGCCGTAAACATACGTGTCGTGCAGCAAGCCCTGCGTTTGCAGCATATACACATAGCCCACTTTCGGCAACGCCGGATATTCGGCAATTGACTCGGTAAGCGGCTTCGTCTCGTACACCTCAACCGTGTCAGGCGTGGCGTCTTTGGCTTTCGCACCCAGATATTCAGCGGCCTTAAAACCCGCCATCCGAGCCGCCGCTTCGTACTCGTACGGGCTCAAGCCGTCCTTCGCCTCGATCACAAGGCACACGTTGCAGAGCGCCGAAAACGGCGTGTACTGCGCGCCGGGTCCCGACATATCGACAATGCCTTCCTGAAAGCCAACGATTTTCCCGCAGGTAACAACCGCCGCCCCGGACAGCACGTTAGTGCGGCCTTCACCAACAACGTCAACCTTGCTGCGAATCCCGGGAAACACGCCGCCCCGCCCGGAAACTTTCACACGCGGCTCGATAACGTCTTTGACAGGCGTGATGCGCGTTTTCTCTCCCGGATGAGCCAGCTCAATTTTCACGCTCTTAATATGCTCATCTTCCAAAACAAGATTTTCCAGTTCAGCTTTGTTGACGAATAAAACGCCGCCCGCTACTTTTGTCGCATCGCCAAACTGTATTTGTTTGATGGTAATTCTGCCCAGTTCAAGCCGCACGATTTTCTCCTTATACTTAAATTGTTACGTTATAGTTGCCAAATTATCGATAGTATCGATAGTTATATCGCTTTTTGCACCATAGCTTCTATATTACTGGCTGTCGCGTTGTCCTTCGTCAGTTCGGCGGCTTTCTTGCCGTCTTTGTACAGCGTGATTGTCGGCAGCCCCAGCACCTGCTCGCTGATTGCCAGCCGCCGCGCCTTCGTTGCGTCAAGTTTGGTAAACTTCACTTGCGCGCCGTATTTCTCCGCAAGCGAGGAAATCTCCGGCAAAAGCGCCTTGCACGGCTCGCAGCTTTCGCTCCAAAAATCAACGAGCACAAGCCCCTGAGCGTCTTTGACCTCAGCCTGAAACGTATCCTTCGTAAGTTCGATCATCGCAATCTCCTTGCTAAGTTTGAGGGCTTCGTTTAGTGACCCTCTATAAACTTCTCCGCCTGAACAGCGGCGATTGCCCCATCTGCGGCGGCGGTAACAACCTGCCGCAACGATTTCGCGCGGCAATCTCCGGCGGCAAAAACGCCCGGCACGTTCGTGAGCATATTTTCATCGGTCACAATATAGCCGCCTTCCATCGCAAGCTTGCCCTGAAAAATATCGGTCTGCGGAACAAAACCCACAAACACAAACAGCCCGAATGTCCCGTCATCCTCTTCGGCGTGGAACTCCGTCAGTTCGCCCGTTTGTGTGTTTTCAATGATAATGGTATCCAGCACGCCCGTTTCGCCGCGCACTTCCTTGACAACCGAGTGAAAAATAAAACTGAACTTTGGATTATCAAACGCTTTTTGCAGCAGCGATTTCGCGGCGCGCATTTCCTCCTGGCTGCGCCGGTAAATTACCGTTACCTTCCGCGCAAAGCGGGCAACGTGCAGTGCCTCCTGAATTGCGCTGTCCCCCGCGCCCACTACGAAAGTTTCAAGCCCTTCAAAAAATGCCGCATCGCAGGTGGCGCAGTACGACACGCCCTTGCCGATAAACTCAGCTTCGCCGGGGCAACCGATTGGACGCGGGAACGCGCCGCTTGCAACAATCACCGCTTTGGCAGTGTACTCGCCCTTTTTCCCGGTAACTTTTTTTTCACCGCCTGAAAAATCCACGGCGGTTATTTCGTCGGCAACACGCTGAACGCCGAAACGTTCCGCCTGTTGAACCATCTTGCCGATGAGCGACGGACCCGTTTCCTCAGCGTCCCCGCCGGGGTAATTCTCAATCTCGCTGGTTATCGCGGCTTGCCCGCCGACTTTTGTTTTTTCGATAATAAGGGTGGAAAGACGGCTGCGCCCACAGTAGATTCCGGCAGACAGCCCCGCAGGACCTGCACCAATTATCACAACGTCGTACAACATCGATCTGCTTACTCCCGTGAATTAATTTCTCCTGTAGATCAAATTATAATCAACGAGTTGGAAGTCTGCAAGAATTTTTTTGTTCCATCTTTTGATTGACGTGTCTTTTTTAAATTTTTCGCACGTCTGAATACTTTCTTCGATTATGTTGAGCGAGTTCGTATCGAGTTTCCCCGCCGCCGCCGTTACGATAACCGTTTTGTACGGCGTTTCGCCGGGCTTTATGCTGCCCGACAGCGGGTGAGTTACCAGCGCATGCCCTGAGTGGATTTTATCCCGCACCGCCGTTAAAATGCCTGCATAGTCCGTGTCGTGAAATTCAAGCTGGAAACGCTCGCCGCGATTTTGCTCGCATCGTTCTTTCACTAACGGATTGTTGGTAATAATTATGCCGCTCATCGGCGCAGTGTACCACAGTTTGCGGCGGTGTAATAGCCGCAGGTACACTCGCCGACAAACGGCAGGAACGCTTTTCTTTTATTTCGTGCACTTTTCAAACAATCGCCCGATTGTCATCGCCAGCGCTTTCGCGCCATTCAAAAGCGCTTCGGGGGCAAACTTCATATCGGCTTGATGAAGGCCAGGAGTTAAATCCGCCCCTACGCCGATGACGGTAGATTTCAGTCCGGGCATCGCCACTGCGTACTCGTGAAAATCTTCCCCGCCGGGCGTTGGCAGAGTGGGCGCGACGGCTTTTTCGCCCAGTGCGTCTTTTATCGCCTCAGCGGCAATATCGATCAGTTCCTGGCACTTCGTTGCAGCAGGAACGGCTCCGTGCAGCTTGGTTGTTACCTGCGCTCCGTAAGCTTGCCCAACAGCGCACGCGACATTCGTAATCCGATCTTTCAACTGCGCCATAACTTCGTTCGTCTGCGCCCGAAGATCAAAGACAAGCGAGACAGAAGACGGGATCACGTTGAAGGGATTCGTGCCCGAATGAAACTTTGTTACTTTCGCCGAATGCGGAACAGACGGGTTAAAATGCAAAGCCTGCACCGCCTGAATAATTCCAACGCCCGCCTCTACTGCGTTGACACCCTGATGCGGGCGCGCACCGTGCGCGTTTTTTCCGGTAATAGACATTTCCATTATCGCGGAAGCTCCGTGCAAAATAGCGGGCGTAACCAAACCCAGTGGCAACTCATCCATTGCGCGTAAATGGGTGCTTACAAAATATTCGAGATCGCTGACCGCGCCTGTTTCGATGATCTTCTTTGCGCCCAGTATCGTTTCTTCGGCGGGCTGGAAAAGAACAACGAACTTGCCCGATGTCGGAGGAAACTTTGCGGCAATAGCTTTCGCCGCCCACAATACTTTTGTGCAATTTGCATCATGCCCGCAGGAGTGAACCATAACACTTTCACCCGCCGCGTTTGTGTGCACCAGCGCATCCATATCCGCGCGCAACCCGATGTTCGAGCCGGGCTTCCCGCTGTCCAACGTTCCCAGCACGCCCGTTCCCGCCAAACCTTCCGTTACCTTAAAGCCGCTGTTCCGAAGTTCTTCCGCCAGATACGCGGAAGTCTTTGTTTCTTGAAACCCTATCTCAGGTATGGCATGGAGCGCATCCCATGTTTTGTTCACAGCCGCTCTGTTTTGCTCGATGTAATCAACTACGTCTTTCTTCATTACAACGCCTCCAAAAATTATTCGTCTATCAATCAGTATGCCACAATTAAGAAACTTTTCAATAGACCAACGCAGCACATATCATGAAAACGTTTTCTAGGTATTTACAAATAGAAAATTCAGCGTTACTATAAATACAGATATTATACTATGGAAGATAACAGGAGAAAACAATGAGCGAAGCAAACGGCAAAAGCCCCCTTCATACGATGACGTTGATGAGCCCCACGGAGTTTTGGAATGATTCCTGCGGCGCGGCAGATTTGAAATATGCTATTGATAACGGCGCAACGGGCGGCACGAGTAATCCCATTATTGTCGGGGAAGTGTTGAAAAAGGAAATGGATGCGTGGCGTCCGCGAATTGTTTCCCTTATTCAGGAAAATCCTACTGCCAGCGAAGATGTAATCGCATGGAAGATTGCGGAGGAAATGACAATCAGTGCCGCCGCGTTGCTGAAGCCCATCTACGATAAAAGCGGCGGGCGCAACGGGCGGCTTTCCATTCAGACGAGTGCGAAAAATTATCGCGATGCAAAAGCCATTGTCGAACAGGCGCTGTATTTCAATTCGCTGTACCCCAACAACAACATCAAGCTGCCAGTAACGAAGGCGGGCGTTGATGCAATCGAAGAGCTTTCGTATCAGGGGGTGAGCGTAAACGCGACAGTTTCGTTTACAGTTCCGCAATCAATCGCTGTGGCGGAAGCTGTTGAGCGGGGAATTGCGCGGCGTCAAAAAGAGGGCAAAGACGTTTCCTCGATGAGTCCTGTTTGCACGGTGATGGTTGGGCGAATGGATGACTGGCTGAAAGTGCAGATGGCGAAAAAAGGCATCGTTACCAACCCTGCGTACCTTGATTGGGCTGGTGTTGCGGTGGCGAAAAAAGCTTACCGGATTTTCAGGGAGCGCGGGTATCGGACGCGGGTTCTTAACGCCGCATACCGCAACCATTTTCACTGGTCAGAATTTATTGGCGGAGAAATGTCGATGACTATTCCTCCTGACTGGCAAAAAAAGTTTAACGCATCGGACATCGAAGTGAAAAACCGCATTGACGATCCAGTCGATCCAAAAATTATTGCGGAACTGGAAAAAAAGTTTCCTGACTTTGTCCGCGGCTACGATGAAAAAGGAATGAAAGCGGAAGAGTTCGAGAATTACGGCGCAGTCAGGCGAACCTTGCTTGGGTTCCTGTCCGGCTATGCAGACCTTGTGCAGGTTATCAGGCACATTATGATTTCCGATCCTGATGTAAAAGGGGAATGATAAACTTGTTCGACAACTCGAATGAACCGAAGGTTTGCTAAAGCGAAGATTTACGGTTGTCGAACGGCTCTATTTAATTCCC
>WQZT01000048.1 GCA_009780595.1 Treponema sp.
AGATTCTGCCTGATGAAATACGAATCGCCGCCGCGGTTGTTATTGTGGCGGGCTTTGTTACCGTACTGCAACTGTACCTTGAAGCATACGCTCCTGCCGAACTGCGGGAATCGTTGGGTATTTTCATTCCCCTCATTGTTGTCAACTGTATTCTCTTTGGTCGCATCGAAGCTTTTGCGTCAAAAAACGGTTTTGTCGCCTCCGCTGTCGATGCCTTTGGGATGGGAGCGGGGCTGACACTCGGGCTTGTTGTTATCGGCGTTTTCCGCGAGCTTTTTGGCAGCGGCTCGTTCTTTGGGCTTGTGCTACAGCCGGTGAGTTCTTCGCATATGCTCATTATGATTATGCCTGCCGGAGCTTTTTTTACGCTTGGGATAATTATTTTGCTGATAAAGTATTCAAAGATAAAAAAAGGAGGTAACCAATGAGTTTGCTTCTTATCTTAATCAGCTCGGTTTTCATCAATAACTACGTTCTGGTTCAATTTTTGGGAATGTGTTCGTTTTTCGGTGTTTCCAGGCGCAATGAGACGGCGCTTGGTATGGGGCTTGCCGTTACATTTGTTATTACGCTTTCGTCAGCGATGACCTTTCTCTTTTATAACCTTGTTTTAGTGCCGCTAAAAGTAGAATACCTGCACACGATTGTTTTCATTTTGATAATTGCTTCAATCGTACAGTTTATCGAAGTGTTTATGAAAAAAGCGTTTTCGGCTCTTCATTCGATGCTGGGAATTTATCTGCCGCTTATCACGACAAACTGTGCGATTTTTGGCGCGGCACTATTAAACATAAGCGGTGATTATACATTTGCAGGTGCGCTTGTCAACAGTTTTGGTGCGGGTGCGGGGTTTACCTTGGCGATTTTGATTCTTGCCGGGATCCGTGAAAAGTATGAGGGTAACCCTGATGTTCCCTTGCTGTTTAACGGTCTGCCGCTTGCGCTTTTTTCCGCCGGGCTTATGAGTATTGCCTTTATGGGCTTTAGTGGTCTTGTGTAAAGGAGGGGACAGGTGAACGGATTTGATTTTGGAAGCTTTTTAGTCCCGGTTTTGGTTGTTGGTGGTTTGGCGTTGTTTTTTGGCGTAATACTCGGTTTGTCTGCCAGGAAGTTCGCTGTGCAAGCCGATCCAAACGTAGAGCGGCTTATTAAAGTTTTGCCCGGTGTAAACTGCGGCGGTTGCGGTTTTCCTGGCTGTGCGGGGTTTGCGCAGGGTGTTGTCAAAGGCAAGGCAACCTACAACGGTTGTGCTCCCGGCGGGCTAGAAACGGCGCAGAAAATTGCCCAGTTTATGGGGGTGGAAGCCACTGCTGAAAGCCGCAAAGTTGCCTTCGTAAAATGCAACGGAGACTGCGATGCCGTCAAGATGAACTACATTTACGACGGTCCGAGAAGTTGTGTTTCCGCCGCCCAGCTTGCAACGGGCGGAAGCAAAGGCTGCCAGTACAGTTGCATAGGGCACGGAAGCTGCGAAAATATTTGCCCCTTTGGTGCGATAGATATTGTCGATACTGTCGCTGTTATCAACAGTGAAAAATGTACCGCGTGCGGGAAATGCGTTTCTGTTTGCCCCAAAAACCTGATTGAGATAGTTCCGGATTCAAGCAAGGTTCGTGTTGCGTGCAACTCGAAAGACAAAGGCAGAACCGTTCGGGACAATTGCCGCAACGGGTGTATCGGCTGCACAATTTGCGAGAAAACGTGCCAGGATGCGGCAATCACCGTTGTTGATAACTTGTCGCGCATTGACTACGAAAAATGCACACAGTGCAAGGCGTGTGTCGCCAAATGCCCCACAAAAGTGATAAAAGTGCTGTCATAACGAACGGACATTGATTATTATTGGCAACGCTGATTAGTCAAATTAATCAGCGTTGCTTTTTTTTTGCCCTAAATATCCCCATGAAACACAGAGAAATTTATACTACATGTACATGTGGTAATTTCTGCCTAAAAAAGTAATTTTTTTTACGATTTTTTACAAATAATATTTGACAGAAAAAGTAAGCTGTCATACCATATTGACAGACAATATTGTTGATCAATATTGTAAACAATTTCTATGGAGGTTCTTATGTCGAGGAGTGTGAAAAAGACGAAAGTTTGTATCATCGGTGGTGGGCCGTCTGGGCTCTTGTTATCTCAGTTACTGAATGTAAATGGGATAGAGTGCATCGTTTTGGAGAAGGAAACCCGTGAATACGTGCTAGGGCGTATCCGGGCGGGCGTTATCGAGCATGGGTATGCCAAACTGATGCGTGAGGCTAAATGCGGCGATCGGATGGACAAAGAAGGCGAGATTCACGAGGGCTTCCAGATTGCTTTTGACGGTAAGCTCTACCGCATGGATCTCAAAAAATACTCTGGCGGCGAAACTGTCATAGTGTATGGTCAGGTTGAGCTAACAAAAGACCTTTACGATGCACACGACCGACTGGGGGTCAAGATCATTCACAAGGTTGAGAACGTGGTGCTCCATGATATTAAGTCTACAGCGCCGTTCGTTACCTACCGTTGTGGTGATGAGGACTTCCAGATTGACTGCGAGTACATCATCGGAGCAGACGGCTTCCACGGTGTAAGCCGCAAGTCGATCCCCGCAGACGTATTAACCGAGTACGAGAAGGTTTACCCCTTCGGGTGGCTGGGTATTCTTTCTCGCACGAAACCAGTCTCTCCGGAACTGGTCTATGTAAAAAGTGAACGAGGTTTCGCCCTCTGTTCAATACGTTCGCAGGTGTTAAGCCGCTACTACATCCAGGTTCCGATGGCCGACAAGGTAGAGGACTGGTCAGACGATGCGTTCTGGGACGAGCTGAAGCGCCGCCTTCCGGCTGAAGTGTCAAAGAACCTCATCACCGGCCCCTCAATCGAGAAGAGTATTGCGCAAGCGCGCAGCTTTGTCGCCGAGCCGATGAGCTACGGTCGCCTCTTCCTCGCGGGCGATGCAGCCCACATTGTGCCCCCCACAGGCGCACGCGGGCTTAACACTGCGGCTTCGGATATTTATTACCTGTACCACGCAATGCTTGACTATTACAAGAAAGGCGACAGCTCTGGTCTCCAGCACTACTCGGAGAAGGCCTTGGCACGGGTATGGAAGAACCAGCGTTTCTCGTGGTGGATGTCGATGCTGCTCCACGGATTCCCCGGACGCAACCAGTATGAGGACAAACTGCAGAACGCCGAGATGGATTATCTGTTCTCCTCTGATGTTGCCCAGCGCAGCTTTGCAGAGCACTATGTCGGCTTGCCGTACTAGTTAAAACGTATTGTACAGCCTGTCGTCTGCGGACAGTTAGGCAAACAAACAAAGGGACTTGTGAAGGAGCAGTTTGTTCCAACACAAGTCCATTCTAAAAAATTCCTATAATCCTATAAAAAGGAGGTTCTTATGAAAGGTTCAAAGATTTTTGGGTTGCTGCTTGCGCTGGCCGTTCTTGCGGTTGGCTTTATGCTCCCCACGAGCGAAGAGATCACCCGCAATGGTGTATTAAGCGCCTGCGTATTGATCTCAGTATTGGTATTGTTATTAAGCGAGGCTATCCCCGTTGCGTTGGCTGCTCTTTTCGGTCCAACCGCGTTAATACTTTTAAGGGTCGCCACTCCGGGACAGGCGTTTTTTGGTTTTTCTAACCACATCCTGTACTTCATTCTAGCTTCGGCGGTGATTTCTCATGGGCTGTCAAGCACGAACTTGTCCAAGCGGATGCTCTGCGCAATGCTCCGAAAATTCGGCGGCAGTGTCAATTCCGTTGTAGTCGGCATTATGGTTTGTACGGCAATTCTGTCCGCCCTCATGTCGAACGTGGCAACTGTTCTTATCTTCCTGCCGCTGTGTATGGACTTCATCGGCATTTACGACAACGAAGAGGACAAACGGCGCACTGGCAGGGCGCTGATGCTTGCCTTGCCCATCTCCACAGGCGTCGGTTGCGTGTTTACGCCAGCGGGTTCTTCCCTGCACCTTCTGGTGCTGGGGCAGCTTGAACAGTTGACCGGGCTTACTGTGCCGTTCCTGAGCTGGATGATTGTCGGTATTCCGTGGGTTGCGTTTGTACTTCCAATTGCGATTTTGCTTGTTCTTAAACTGAACAAACCCGCCCCGATTTCGCGGGAAAAGCTGGATGCTTTCATAAAAACATTGCCGTCTTCTGAAAAGTTTAGTTTCAAAGAAAAATATGTGCTGGTGGTTATACTATCAGTTCTCGCCCTCTGGATGATTGGTACATGGTTCCCGCGCCTTCAGATTACGGCGGTTGCGATTATCGGTATCACCTTTCTTGCTGCGCCCGGCTTTGAGGGTTTGAGCTGGAAAGACATTGAGCCCAAGCTCCCGTGGACGATTATTCTCCTGGTTGGTTCGTTCATCAGCATGGCAAACGCCCTCACAATTACTGGAGCGGCGGCGTGGATAACCAACAATGTTATCCCGACCTCGCTGAACCTCCCGCCTATCGCTATTGGCTTTATTGCCGCGCTTGTGGTGTTCCTGCTACTGCTGCTTGTCCCGCTACAACCGGCGGTCATTCCACTGCTGTCAATTCCTTTTGTAGCTCTTGCGGGTGTCGCGAACGTCAATCCCATCGCGATTATGATGGTGCTGGCGTTTACCGTGTCAACCTCGTATCTGCTCCCGTACGAATCGGTACCGCTGTTAACCTACATGAAAGGCTATTACAAAAAAAGCGATTTGGCAAAAACATCGTTGCTTCTGCAACTATGGATAGGCGTGGTTACAGCACTTTGGGTTCCATTTATAGTAGGTGTGCTTGGTCTGTAAACAGATGAATAGTCAAAACTGCTATATATACATGTAGTTGTTTTGACTAAAATTTTGATTTTTTTAAAATATTTTTTAATATTTTTTTGACAAATCCATAAACTATGATATAATAACATTGATTAACAATGTCGTTCAACAATATAGTTCAATAATATTGTTAACATATTAATATCAATGGAGGTTTTTATGCAGTTTCATCTCAATGGTTACCATTCTGGCGATCCGTCAATTTCTGATCCCGCAGATCGTTGTAGCCCCCAAGGTGCCGAGGGACCGTTGCCAAAAGAGGTCGATGTCCTCATCGTTGGAGCAGGTCCGGCAGGTTTGAATCTGGCGGCGCAACTCGCCGCGTTTCCCGAGATCAAGACTTGTATCATCGAGAAAAATTCAGGCCGCTTGTTGCACGGTAAAGCCGACGGTATTGCCTGCCGAACGGTGGAAATGTTCAATGCGTTCGGTTTTGCCGATCGCGTGGTGAAAGAGGCTTGCGGGATAAACGAGGCGACCTTCTGGAAGCCTGATCCCAGCAATCCTGAAACTGTCGTTCGCAGTTCACGGGTGCAGGATGTCGAAGATGGGCTTTCCGAGTTTCCGCACGTCATCATAAACCAAGCGCGAGTGGAAGATTTCCTCCTTGATGTTATGGCGGGAGGTCCGGCAAAAATAAAGCCGTACTATCTGCGGCGTGTGTTGAGCGTTAAACATGATCCGGCGGCGCGGTTTGGAGAGCATTCGGTAACTGTTACTGTCGAGCACCTCGATATTAACCGCGACCTCCATGGAAAAGCTGAAGTTGTCAAAGCGCGCTATGTGGTTGGGTGCGACGGGGCGCGCAGTGCGGTTCGTGAGTCCATCGGCGGTAAACTTCACGGCGATGCGGCAAACGTAGCGTGGGGCGTAATGGACGTTTTGGCTGTTACCGATTTCCCCGATGTCCGCTTCAAATCTGTCATTCAATCGGCGAAGGACGGCACAATCCTCCTTATCCCGCGCGAAGGTGGATATATGTTCCGCCTGTACACGGAGCTTGCCACGCTCCAGGCTGATGAGCGGGTTGCAGATCGTAACATAAAGGTCAAAGATATAATTGCGAAGGCGCAACAAATTTTCAAGCCGTACAAGCTTGATGTAAAGGAAGTTGCCTGGTGGTCGGTGTACGAAATCGGGCAGCGTGTTACCGACTCGTTCGACGATGTGCCGAAGGATCAACGTGCGTCGAGGTTCCCGGTTGTGTTTACCGCTGGCGATGCCTGCCATACGCACAGTCCCAAAGCGGGTCAGGGCTTGAACGTTACCATGCAGGATACGTTCAACCTTGGGTGGAAACTTGCGCAGGTTATACGCGGCAGATGTGCGCCGCATCTGCTACACACATACTCGGCAGAACGCCAACCAATCGCGCAGGAGTTCATCGATATGGATCGCGAGTGGGCGGCAACGATTGGTTCGGGAAAGGGTGCGGACTCCGACAAGACGCGGGACAAGTTTAAGAGTAACCTCAGGTACACTGCTGGTGTTGCGACCCATTACACGCCGTCTTTGCTGACCGGAAAAACAGATCACCAGAATCTTGCACAGGGGTTTGTAATCGGTATGCGTTTCCATTCCGCGCCGGTTGTCAGACTCTGCGATGCGCTCCCCATGCACTTGGGGCACGTTCACAAAGCTGACGGACGCTTCCGCATTTACGCGTTTGCCGGATCAGGCGATCCCACAGCGGCAGATTCCAAAATCCGCGCGTTGTGCAATTTCCTGGCGCAGGATCAAAAATCGCCTGTCAAGAAATACACGCGCAAAGGTGAGGACATTGATTCCCTGATTGATGTCTACGGCGTGTTCCAACAGAGCCACAAAGATATTGCTATCGAGAAGATGCCCGAACTGTTGCTGCCGCGCAAAGGCTGCTACGGGCTTATCGACTATGAGAAGATGTACTGCGCAGATCTGAAGAGCGGGCAGGATATTTTCACGATGCGCGGTATTGACCGAAAATCAGGATGCATGGTTGTCGTGCGCCCAGATCAATATATCGCGCAGGTGCTGCCGCTCGATGCCCACGCGGAACTTGCGGCGTACTTTGACGGGTTTATGCAACAGTAATGTAAGTTTGCTGGCAACGCGAGTTGTGTTCTAAACTTGCGTTATTGCGGCACAGGCAGCTCTTCTGTCAAAGGGGGAGCTGCCTTTATGCTCCGTAAATGGGCAAACCGTGCGGTGTAAATTGCGCGGATGATTTTTGAAGGTAAGGAGAAGTTTTACCATGAAGAGCGTTAAGGTACTAGGTGTGGTGATTGCGGCAATTATTGTCGCATTAAGCTTTGTTTTGCCGGCAAGCGAATCGTTAAGCAGAGCCGGTATCGGCAGTTTGTGCGTATTAATGGCGATTCTCGCGCTGTTGCTGACAGACGCGGTTCCGGTGTCGATAGCTGTCCTTATGGGCCCGGCGCTTTTGATTTTCCTGCGGATAACAACGCCGCCTGCGGCGTTCAGCGGGTTTACCAATCCTGTCGTGTATTTCATCCTCTGCTCACTTATCATTTCATACGCCATTTCAAGCACGAACTTGTCGAAGAGAATGCTTGTCGCGGTCATGAAACGCTCTGGCAGAACGGTCGACTCTTTGGTGCTTGGTATTATGATCAGCACGGTGCTTTTGTCCGCGTTTATGTCCAACGTTGCCGCCTGCGTTATCTTCCTCGGCGCGAGCCTTGACTTTCTCAACATCTACGACAACGAAGCGGACAAAAAGCGCACTGGAAGAACGCTGATGATAGCTCTTCCGCTGGCGGCGATGACAGGCGGTATGTACATGCCCGCAGCATCGTCGCTGAATATGCAGGTTGTAAGCCAGCTTGAAACTGTTGCAGGTATCGAACTTCAGTTTATTAAATGGATGGCAATCGGCACTCCAATGGTAGTATTCGTGTTCCCCGTCGTGGCTTTTTTTGTTATTAAATTTAACAAAGCAGCTCCCGTATCAAAAGAAAAACTTGATGCGTACATCCTGAAGCTTGAACAAGATACCGGAGACAAATGGAGCTTTAAAGAAAAATATGTTAGCGTTGTTTTGGTGCTGGTGCTTGCCGCGTGGATTATGAGTTCATGGTTTCCGCGAATGCAGGTTGCCGCGGTTGCCATCGCGGGTGTATTTTTGTTCTTTCTGCCAGGTTTGAACGTTTTCACATGGAAAGAAGTTGAATCGAAAATCAACTGGACGCCGGTATTGCTGACAGCGGCCTTTATCAGCATGGGTAACGCGTACAACGCAACCGGAGCTGCGAAGTGGATGACGGGTATTCTTGTGCCTTCCACGCTTAATGCGCCGATTTTTGTAATTTCGATACTGACAGGTGTTATCGTTTTTGTGATGTTGGTGATTGTTCCCAACGCTCCGGCGCTCATTCCAATTTTGGGCGCTCCGCTTGTAGCCCTTGCGACAGCGGCGGGCATTAGTCCTGCTATTACACTGTTGACGCTTGGCTTTACCGTTGTGAACTGCTACCTCCTGCCGTTTGATCCGGTTCCCATTATCACATACGTGCAAGGGTACTACACCAAACGGGAGCTGGCGCGGACAGCGGTTCTTATTCAGATGTGTATTCTGGTTATTGTAGCTCTGTGGATTCCCTTTATGGTGAAGGTACTTGGGCTGTAAAAGAAAACAAAGCGTAATACGGGAGTAAAACGATGAGCTTGATTATTGACATTCACGGGCATTATACAACAGCCCCCAAAGCTTTGGAGGCGTGGCGGAAAAAACAAATCGCGGCGATTGATGATCCTGCGGTTGCCGCAACGCTGAAAGTCTCTGACTTGCAGTTAAGCGATGACGAAGTGAGAGAGTCCATTCTCGCCAACCAATTGAAATTTATGGATGAGCGCGGCGTTGACGTAACGATATTCTCTCCCCGCGCAAGTTTCATGGCGCACCACATCGGAGATTTTCAAGTCTCAAGCACATGGGCGGCGATTTGCAACGAGCTGTGTTACCGTGTGTCCAAGCTCTTCCCTGGCCGGTTTATTGGGGCGGCGATGCTGCCCCAGTCTCCCGGCGTTGATCCGAAAACGTGCGTGCCTGAAATTAAAAAATGCGTTGAGGAATACGGCTTTGTCGCCGTAAACTTGAGTCCCGATCCTTCAGGCGGGTTTTGGAAGGAGCCGCCGCTTACTGATAAGTGGTGGTTCCCCATTTACGAAAAGCTGGTGGAGTACGACATCCCCGCGATGATTCACGTAAGCTCGTGCTGCAACCCGTGCTTTCACACCACCGGTTCGCACTACCTGAACGCCGACACCACCGCTTTTATGCAGTGTTTAACCGGCGACCTTTTTAAGGAATTCCCCACGCTGAAGTTTGTCATTCCACACGGCGGCGGAGCAGTGCCGTACCACTGGGGACGCTTCAGAGGGCTGGCGCAGGAACTGGGGAAACCGCTGTTGGACTCGCATTTAATGAACAACATCTTTTTCGACACCTGCGTATACCACCAGCCCGGTATTGACCTTTTGCACAAAGTTATCTCCGTTGACAACATCCTGTTTGCCTCCGAGATGATCGGAGCTGTGCGCGGGATTGACCCAACTACGGGTTTTCACTACGATGACACTAAGCGCTACATCGAGGCGGCAAACTTGACTGCCGATGAGCGCCATAAAATATACGAGGGGAACGCGAGAAAAGTGTATCCCCGCATTAACAAAATTTTGAAGGAGGCTGGCCGCGTATGAAAAGCCCGCTGACAAACGAGATTGGAGTTGTATACCG
>WQZT01000049.1 GCA_009780595.1 Treponema sp.
CCTGATTATCGAAAGAATTTTTTCTCTCGTAAGGGATTCAAAACTGCACCCCCAGCGCTGCTCGTTGCCCAAAGAAAGGCTTTCGTGCTCCCTAAACTCGCCGTCATTTTCAATAATAACCGAGTTTACAATGCCGCCCGCCGCCGTTAAATGAGGGCGAATATCTGTAACAACACCGGAAACACTGGCATGCACAGGCGAACAAAAAAGCGCGTCGTTGTCACCAATTTTTTCGCCCATCAGCACTTTTTGCCCTTTTTCAACGAGCGGCTTGCACGGCGCACCCAAATGCTGCAAAAGCGGAAATACAAGTTCGCTGCCTTGAAGCGGCAACAAGGTGTTGACGGGTATATTTTCTGTGAACTGCTTTTGTTCATTGGGATGTATACCGCGTTTGAATGTGAACATGGATTTCTCCCCCTTACAAATCGATAGTACCATACATGGTAAAACATGTCAACATTGTTAGCCTCACCACCCACGGAAATCAATTTTCAAATAGGCATGTGAAAATTCAGCCATTACCATGAAAACATTGCGCAAAACAAAGCAAGAAAACAATATGTTTGGTTGAATTTCACCGTCTGAGGATTGTTTTGCTAGATTTGCAATGACGGTTTCATCTAAAAAAGGTAGAAAAATCATAAAACAATATAAATTTGAAACTAAAACTTGCTGTAGAAAAATGCTGACCCGATGAAAATTGATTTCCATTCCCCACTTTACAAGTCTCTTGACAGAAAAAAAAAAAAAAGGATAATGGGAAATTATTAGTGGAAAAAATTATACTGCCAGTCAAAACATCATCGTCAATTCCCCGCTAATGTAATGTATTAAGGAGAAAAATTTATGAAATATGTATGGTTTTTATTATGTGTTCTATTCCTTGCAATTTCGGGATGTTCTATGAATGAAGTACCTGTTGAAAAGGACAAAGGGGATACAGAGCTAAAAGGCACGGTTATTCTCAACGGTGATGCTGAAGTAGGAGGAAAGCTGACCGTCGACGTTCGCGGCTTAAACGGCACGGGCAATTATTCTTACCAGTGGCTTCTAAATTCTAGCATATTATCCGGCGAAGTTAAGGATTACTATTTTATAACGATAGATGATATAAACAGCGAGATTTCTGTAAGGGTAACAAGTTCTGACAAAACGGGCAGTGCTATCGGCGGTCCAACCAACAGGGTAACGAGACCTGGCGATCCGCCTCTAAAGGGAACAGTAAGCATTGCTGGCACACCTGAAGTTGGCAAACAACTATTGGTTAATACGTCTGGTCTTGACGCAATCGGAGGCTTTAGCTTTCGGTGGATGTACGAGGGTTGGGGGACAATAAGTACAAGTAAAAATTCTCCTAACTATACGCTGGAAAAAGGAGATGTTGGGAAAAGGATAATCGTTCAGGTAACGAGAACTGGGAGTTCAGGCAGTGTAACAAGCCCGGCAGTGGGTCCAGTCAAAGATGCGACTGTTGCGCCCACACCTGAAGCGCCTGTCACTCCTCCCCCGCCGCCGCCTGCGGGCACGAGCCCGAACCTTACGCTTACAAAAAACCTGAAGGACGCTACCTATATGCAGCATGACGATCCGGCGATGCTGGAAGCGGACTGGGACTCCAACGGCGCAGGCAAAGTGGATTTCCAGTGGTTCAAGGCAAGCAGCAAAACAGGTGCGGGAATTAAAATTGGCGAGCTGATAGAATGGAAAAAGCCGGCAACCTACACACCTCAAACTGACACCATAGGCACAACATACTATTGGGTGGAAATGTACAATACCGCCTATTACCCGGAAGGGCTTAAAACCTCAACCACAAAAAGTCATGTCGCCGAAATAAAGGTAACGCAGAGAACGGGTGGCAGTGGAATTGGCACGGACGACACCAAGCCGGATGCGGTGGTAAAGCGGTTCCAGAGCTACCTGAGCAAAGCGGACTTCGAGGCGTTGTTCCCCAGGCGCGTTGGATCGCCGGGCTGGAAGGATTATATGCAGACCAACGGCGGTCATGCGGCCTTCCCCAACGGCGAGTGGCAGAAATACGAGGAATACTACTCCTACGACAATCTGATCGCGGCGATTGAAGAGATCGCGCGATGGGCCTACGTGCTTGAGACGAGGGACGTAACCGGCGGATACACGAGGGCGAATTCCAAGGGCTACATTGTGGAGAAGTCCACCGGAAATAGGTATCCGGTGTTTACCGGTGAAAACTTCAATGGTCGAAATGAAAAAATTATCAAGACAACCGTTGATTATGGCTCTTTCCTCAGTTCAAAGAACGACAACGATAACCGACGGGAACTTGCCGGCTTGCTGGCGAACATGGCGCACGAAACCGGCGCTGGTTGGGAAACTGCCCCCGGCGGCGAGGAAGCCTGGGGATTATTTTTCAACGAGGAAGTTGATGTGGTGGCAGCTGGCGGATATACCGATACGTACACCCAGCAAGGTCATCCCGATTATCCCCCAGTTCCGGGGCAGAGCTACCACGGGCGTGGCGGAATACAGCTTTCGTGGAACTACAACTACGGACCGTTCAGCATTATGGCATTTGGCGACAAGAACGAGCTGCTGAAAAATCCGGGCCGGGTGTCGAAAGAAGGCAAGCTGGGCTGGATGAGCGGAATCTGGTTTTGGATGACGCCGTCTCTGCCCAAGGCAAGCTGCCACGACGTAATGCAGTCAACATGGAAGCCCGAAGGGGTTTTTGCAAGTGGCGCGAACAGGGGAATTTCGTGGGGCTTTGGAGCTACCATCATCGTCATTAACGGCGGTCTTGAGTCGGGCGGAGGGGAAAAACTTAGAAGGGCGAGACATTATCGCCAACTGGCGGAAAAAACAGGGGCCAACATCGAAGGTGAAAAGATCGACACCAAGGGAATGTCTCCGTGGACTTAATATAGCGGTGTAAAGCAAACTTCAGCGGGTACGCAGATTTTTCTACTGCGTACCCGTTTTTTGTTGAGCAGCAGTGCTTGACAAATAGTTGTACTATGCTTGACAAACACTTGTACTAACTATTAGTATGATTATATATTCTCCTCGTATGAGGGGGAAATCTTTGTGTCGCAATAAAAAGGGAATTGCGAACATTAAAAATGTGGAGCGATAGAATGAAAAAAGTGTATTCGTTTGCAGGGGCAATGGCGCTTCTTGCAATAATGCTTGTTGTAACAGGATGCCCGTCCCCAAACACCCAACAAGAAGTCAATGCCAATGATGAGGACAATAACAGCAAACCGGTTGTTGATCTCACATACGGCGGGGTGAAGATAAACGGAAAAGTTGAACTTGGAGAAACGCTGACCGCTTCTCTCATTGAACTGCCACTTGGAAGGAGTGCTATAAACTACCAATGGCTACGAAACGGCGTTGCGATAGAGGGTGCAAGGGGTAATGAGTATACCCTGTCTCCTCAAGATATTTCATCGAGAATATCGGTGAATGCCAAATCTGGCGATGTAAATTATACCAGTACGCCGACTTTGCCGCTCAGCAATCCCTTTGCGCCGACTTTGCCAGGTTCGGTAACCTTAGCGGGAATTGCGCAGTCGGGAAGAGTACTGCAGGCAAACATTTCCGCTGTTGGCGGCTCGGGGGAGTTTTTCTACGAGTGGAAGCTTGGCGGCGTTGTGTTGAATGACGCAATTGGTCCCTCATTCCAAGTGCCAGCTGATTCCGCTGGTAAAGAGCTGGTGCTGTCAGTGTCCCGTTCCGGAAATTCGGGCTTTTTAAGCTTTCCGGTAACGATTATGGCGGGCGATGGAGGGGCATCTAACGCAGCACTGATTTTAGATCAGAAAATGGAGACTGCAACCTACACGGTAGGGCAATCTGCAAAGACACTTTCTGTATCTGCAAGAGGGGCAAACTTGACTTATCAGTGGTTTTATAGGAATAATCTTAACACTGCTAGTCCTCCCCATCTCATAAAAGGGCAGACCGGTAATTCATATACTCCGTCTACTCTTGTTCCCATCAATTTTGAATACTATGTGGAAGTAACAAACACTGAACCGGGCAATAAACCGACAAGGTTACTCAGTGAGAGCGCTTTTATCATCGTCAATGGAAATGTTACCCCTGGCGATGTAAAATCCTCCGAGCCTGAAATTCTGTCGGACTTGGCAAAACAATCCACTTCCTACCAGAATTTTTCTGTGATGAAGCCCCTTTCGATTGATGTGCGTTCAACGGGCGATCTTTCCTATCAGTGGGAATATTCCGACAATGGCGGTAAATCATATGTACCAATGAAAGATGCTGCCGCCACAACGTCTTCTATCAAACCTTGGCCCATATTGACAAATGGCGAAACTGAGGAAACCCGGCATTACAGGGTGAGGGTGTCCAACCAAGACTATGGGAAAAATGCAACAAATTGGAAATACAGCACGGTCGCCGCAATCACCATTTACAGCCATATCCTTGATAAGGAAATCTCTGCCCTTCCAGAGATCGGCACCCATCCGGTGGGTAGATCATACGAACAGGGTGCAACAGCAACTCCCCTTACGGTAACGGCGACTGGGAGCGGGCAACTCTTGTACCAGTGGTACAGGGTGGATCCCTCTGCTTTTAGTGATGTGCCATTGGATAAGCAGAATAAATCTTCGTTTACTCCGCCTACCGATATTGTGGGAACGTTCAGATACTATGTAAGCGTAACTAATTTGGAAAATGGAAAAACACCTTCAACGCTAAAGAGCAATGCAGCTGTAATTACGGTGAATGCTAAAGCCCCGCAAGTTTCTCAGCCCGCGACAATTTCCAAACAACCGGCGGGGGCAACGTACGAGCAGAACAAATCCGCGGCGGCTCTTGAAGTTACCGCACAAGGAACAGGGAGTCTTTTCTATCAATGGTACAAGTCGGATACGCAGAGTGGAACTGGAGCCGCGATAAACGGGGCGACCGCCACATCGTATACACCGTCTACATTGACGGTGGGAACCGCCTACTACTATGTCAACGTAACGAACGTTGAAACGGGAAATATTCCGGCGGTGCTGAAGAGCAATGTTGTTGCAATCGTTGTTACTACGGCTGCTCTTCCTCCCCCGCCTCCGCCTGAAGCTGGTAACAGCAGCGCGGCTCAGATTAGAAAAAACCTGTCAGACATAACGATTCAGCAGTCGTCCCCGGCGCAACCGCTGGTGATTGATGCCATTGGCGGAAAGCTTTCGTTCCAGTGGTTCCAAGCGCCCAGCAAAACTGGAGCAGGAACGAAGATTAACGGCAGCATTGGAGAGTCCTATGTGCCGAGAACTGACACGGTGGGGAAATTCTACTACTATGTGGAGATCACCAACGTTGACTGGTGGCCGGAAGGATTAGCGCCGACAACCGTTAAGAGCAATGTTGCAGAAGTAAATGTAACTGAACGGGGAAGTGGAGGATCGGAGAATAATAACGATCCAGCTCTCGTGAAAATTCTGGAAGACCTGAAGAACAATCTTAACACTAAGCCTGAAGTAGTTGCGGCACGGTTGAAAGACTACCTCCCCAAGAAAGGTTTTGAGGAGTTGTTCCCCCTCAGGATAGGGTCAGAGGGATGGAAGCAGTACATGAGGGATAATTATGGTCATGCCGCTTTCCCCAACTGGCAGGACTACGATGAGTACTATTCCTACAACAACCTTGTTGAAGCTGTCAAAGAGATTTCCAAGTGGGGCTACATTCTGGAGACTCGTAATCTCGCTGGCGGGCTTACCAACTACAATTCAAGGGGCTACATCGTAGAGAAGGCAACTGGTAAAACGTACCCTGTATTTGAAGAAGGTGGTTTTAACGCATCGTGGAACCAGAATGCCGAGATAATACGGACTGTTGTTGACTACGGTTCATTCCTGACCTCAAGTAATGCAACTGACAACAAGCGCGAACTTGCCGCGTTGCTGGCGAATATGGCGCACGAGACTGGAGCCGGTTGGGAAGGTGCGCCGGGCGGTGAGGAACGATGGGGATTCTTCTTTAACGAAGAAGTCGCGGTGGTAACATCGGGCGGGTACAGCGACAGCTACACCAGCCAGGAAAGTGTTGATTATCCGCCGGTTCCCGGAAAGAGCTACCACGGGCGCGGAGGTATTCAGCTTTCGTGGAACTACAACTACGGCCCGTTCAGCATTCTGGCGTTTGGCGACAAGAATGTCCTGTTGCAAAACCCGGAACGGGTGGCGAAGGAAGGTAAACTTGGCTGGATGAGCGGTATTTGGTTCTGGATGACGCCGCAGTTGCCGAAGGCAAGCTGCCACGATGTAATACAGTCAACGTGGAAACCTGAAGGGATTTTCGCAAGTGGCAAGGCAAAGGGAATTGTGTGGGGCTTTGGCGCGACGATCAACATCATCAACGGCGGCTTTGAAGCTGGCGGACGGCAGAAACAGCGTAGGATAAACCACTACAAGGATCTCCTCAAACAAACTGGTATACAGAGTACCGGTAGCGAGAAACTGGACACTGTGGGAATGTCTCCGTGGACTTAATATAGCGATGTAAGGCAAACTTCAGCGGACACGCGGAGCCTTGGCTTCGCGTGTCCGTTTTTTTTGTGCCGTGTAGGCACAAAAAAACCCCGCTGGAGTTTCTCCAGCGGGGTTCTCGTTTGCAACTTTCTCGCTACACCGAAAACTCGGTCAGGAAAAACGCGGCAACTTCGTCTTTGTCGACGCCCGCCGGAATTGACTGCGCCAGTTCCGCCTTGGTAAACGCTTTGCCGGAAAAGTTCTCTTCCATTGCGATAACCCACTGCGCGTCAAGAGCGTCGGAGTGAACGGCGGCTTTTGTAACCAGCCCGTTCTGCACGGAAAAATCAAACTCAAGCTCGCCAAACGAAAACCGCTTGTGAAAGTTAAAATCAAACTTCGAGTTTTGCCCCAGCCGCCAATTGTCGTCAGCGTACTGCGCCCGCACCTGCGCGAGTTTTTCCGTATCGATTATCGAAGAATCGAGCAGCTTCGGCTCACATTCGTACACTTCGGCAAACGCGCGGATAACTGCGGCGCGTACATCGTTGGGGGTAATTTTCGGGTTCAGTTCACAGAGGTTCACCACGCGGCTTCTGACGCTGGTAACGCCTTTCGATATGAGCTTTTCGGGAGACGGAGCCAAAAACTGCGAAAGGCGGCTTAAATCCGACGACACTAAAATCGTGCCGTGATGAAACGAAGCCGCCGTTCCCTGATGATACGCATTGCCGGAAAACTTTCTGCCATCGGCGAGAATGTCGTTTCGCCCGCTGCGAACGGCTTCGATGCCAAACGAGGCAACGGCACGGCGGATCACTTCGGTTTGCTTCACGACATCGTACAGGCGGTTCGGAGCAAAGAACGTAAAGTTCTGGTTGCCCATATCCTGGTACATTGCGCCGCCGCCTGTCAGCCGCCGGACAAGGTTTCCCTTTTGCGCGGCAAACGCGTCAAGGCGGCATTCGCGCCACGCGTTTTGATTGCGGCCAATTACCACCGTGTTGTCGTTTTGCCACAGGTACAACAAAACCTGCTCATTCTCGAGTTTAGAAAAAAGCAATTCTTCCAAAGCCAAATTTTCACACGGGTCGATTGAATCGGTTACATAATACGAAAGTTCCATTTAACGCGCTCCTGGTTTTGGCGGAACGTGAACAGCCCTGCCAAAGAAATTTTCCACCGCTTCCCCAATTCCTTCGTTGAAGGTAGGATGCGGATACACAAGCGATGCAAGCTCGTGCGCCGTCGTTTTCGTTTTCATAGCAAGGGTAATTTCCCCTATCATATCCGTTGCGCGGGCGCACATCAAATGCGCTCCAACGAGAATCGCGCTTTCGCTTTCAAAGACAAGCTTGATAAATCCACGCCCCTGCCCTTCAACAACAGATTTCGAGTTGCCCGTCATTAGGTACTTACTGACCTTGACGTTAAGCCCGCGCTTTTTCGCCTCGCGCTCGGTCATGCCAACGGTTGCAACTTCGGGGTTTGTGTAAATGCAGTTCGGCACAAGGGTAAGATCAATTTCCGGCGGAACGCCCGCAATGTGGCACACCGCATTGGTCGCCTGTGCGCTTGCAACGTGCGCGAGCTGAATCGTACCGTCTACGCAATCGCCGACAGCGTAAACGCCGGGAATGCTCGTCTGGAAGTGTTCATCGACAACGATGCCGCGGTTTACAACCGGCTCAACACCGGCGGCGAACAGCCCGGCAATATTCGGGCGGCGACCAACCGAAACCAAAACCCGCGCCGCGCTTGCAGATGCCGCGCCGTTTTTGCCGTTGAACTTCACCAGCAAGTTTTTGCCGCCGTTGCCACTTTCACCGCTTTCGACAATTTCTTCCACTGTGGCAGCGGTGTGTATCTTCACGCCCTTTTTGCCCAGCGCAAGCGCCATACTCTGCCCAATCTCCGAATCCAGCAGGTTGAGGATGGAATCAGCGGCTTCGATTACCGTAACATTTACGCCAAAGTTGGAATAGACAGATGCCATTTCCACGCCAATAACGCCGCCGCCGATGATAACGAGACTTTCCGGCATTTGCCCGGCGAGTGGTAGCGGGTTTGCAAGCAGCTCGTCGCTGGTGAACACGCCGGGAAGTTTCGCGCCGGGGATAGGCGGCACGGCAGGGCACGCGCCCGCCGCAAGCAAAATGCGCTTGCCCTCAAGCTCAATGTTGTCGCTGCCGGTTACGCGCACAGTGCCGGGCGCGGTAATTGTGCCAGTACCGCTGAACACGGCAATTTTGTTCGCCTTTAACAGGGCGGCAACCCCGTCTTGCAAGCGCGTTACCGTGTCGTTTTTACGCGCGATGACTTTACCTGCGTCAAAGGAAACGCCCTGCGCGACAATCCCCAACTCGGCGGCATCGCCGGACAATTCGCCGTACATCCGGGAAATGTGCAGGAGCGTTTTCGTCGGGATGCACCCGCGGTTAAGGCACGTTCCGCCGATTTCGCGCGCCTCCACGAGCGCTACGGAAAAGCCCGCCTGCGCCCCGCGTATCGCGCCCACATATCCGCCGGGACCTGAACCCACGACAATAAGATCGTATTTGTTTTCCATTTTACTTTCCATAAATCTGTTGATCCTTAGGATTGCTCCCCTTAACAAGGCGACGTTTCATTACGATTTATTTAATTGTTATTTAATTGTTAAACGTAGATTTTAACAGCGTAACAATATCACAATTTTTTGTCAATCAAAAGCTTTTGCCAAACCAACGAATAGCGCGTTGCCGACTGGGTGCTGTCCGACTTTGCCACGCCCGAAGCGGAAACCCTGAGCCGGACACTGGAAGCCGGGGCTGCACTCGTGGCAGAAACTTTTCTTACTGAGCCGGAAACGCTGCTACCCCGCTGGGGGAAGAAAACACAGGTGGAACCAAAACTCTAGGGCTTGGTTGACAAATATCGGAAAAAGCGCTTGACAACATTACCCCTTAATGATACACTACACTGGTGAACAAAAGTTATCGTCAGAATA
>WQZT01000050.1 GCA_009780595.1 Treponema sp.
AGGCTATGAACTTGTTGAAAGCAACGGGCTTGACAGCTTTTCTTTTGTGAACTCGTACGGGGCGAACTTTGACATAGGCGTGTACCATGCGGCCGACGGCAGGAGCGAGCACTTTCAGTCCACGCAAGCACTTGTCCAGGGCGTACGCAGGCGCTTGAATAGTTCAGGCGATGCCGATTCTTTTATCTACCGGGGAAACCTGACGTTTGTCATGGAGCTGCGTTTCACGCTCCCCGGAGAGCGAACGCCGTTTTCCGGCTGGGCTATCGCGGCGGAGCTTGAAACCGCCGATACCTCTGCGCCGCGGCCTGTATTTTTGGCAATGGCATACGGACCAGCGGCGCAGGGAGAGTTGCTTGACTTTCATTTGTCGGCGCTGAATTCCATTGCTCTGAAAGATAACGACAGGCTTGCGCCCGGCCCCATTACCGAATTTTTGTACCCGCGTCTGACGCAGATACGTGTGCCGGTGTTTGGAATGGGATTTGAGGCGGCGATTTTTGCCGAAGATGCCGAAGCGGCGCAGGCGCTTATTGACCGCGAATTCCATCTGCTCACCCGCTACGTTAATGCCCCAAACTGGCAGGAGGCGTGGCAGCGTTTTTACCGCGCAATTTATCGTGATTCGTTTTACCGCCTTGCCGATATTGCCGCCGGCATGAGGCGCCGCTTGGGCGCTTCAGACGAGGACAGCCGCGACTTTGCCGAGCGTCTTTTGGCGTGGGTGCAAAGTTTCCATTATGAGCGGGATCTTGAAGGCAGTGATTTTGTCAACCTTGTCAGTGCGGCAACCGAAGGGCGCGGCGATTGCGATTCCCGCGCTATGCTGTGGGCGCTGATTCTGCGAACGGCGGATATTCCTTCCGGCATCATCGTGTCACGGCACTACAGCCACGCGATGGGGCTGGCAGATGTTGGCGGTTATGGGGCGCGTTTTTTGGTTGAGGGGCGGAACTTCCTTGTAGCGGAAACAACCGCCCCCGTAGACATCGGGCTTATCGCCGAGGATAAAAGCGGCATCGAACACTGGCTTTCAATTGTGTTCGAGTGAGATTATCCTCGGCACGCCGGATTACTTCCCGACCAGCACCGCGTAGGCTTCATGCGGGGTTTTTGCCGCCAAAATCGCCCGGCGCAATTCGTGGTTTTTCAACCGGGAACTAAAAAACGAAAGCGTCTGCAAGTAGTACGCATGCTGGCTGGTTGCGGCGGCAATCATAAACAGAAGGCGCACCGGCTCATCATCCAGCGGCTGAAAATCGACAATCTCAGTCTGGCTTATCCCTATCGCAACAACAAGGTCGGTAATCGAAGAAAGCCGAACGTGAGGAATAGCAATCCCGCGTCCAATTGCGGTACTCATAAGCTCTTCGCGTCTGAGTATTTCCTGAGCCAGCTCCTGCCGATTTTTTATCTGGGGAGATGTAGCAAGATTATCAACCAACGCCAAAAGCGTATCCCGCTTCGTGGAAAAGTTGGTAAAAATAATGCGATCCGGAGAAAGAATAGACTCCATATGAATATTTCCGCCTTGGGGTGCAAGTTTACTTACTGAAAGCCGCTCGTTTACCCAGCGTTCCAGTTCCGTCTTTTTGAAACGCCAGACAGTTCCAATTTTTCCCGAGGGGATTTCCCCTTTCTGCGCCCAGTCGTACACTGTCCGCTCGGAAACTCTCAAATATTTGGCAACTTCGTCTATCGTAAGAATGTCATCTTCGGGCATTCCTCCTCCTGTCAAACCTGTTCAAATTTGTATGGTGATATTGTAATTATATACACTATACCGTATATAATGTCAACTGTTTCAAAGCTGGTTTTTTAAAAGAACTATAAATCGCCACCAGTTTTCACATAAACTCCCTTAACACAATTTCCTATTATATAGTATACTACGATTTAAGCAATATTACACAATAATTATAAGCGGAGTAAAATATGGCAAAGAAAATAAAAGGCAAACACTGGAAGATCTGCGGCCTCCTGTTTTTTGCTGCGTATTTTTTTGCGGCAGCCCGCCCTATTCAGGAAGAAACGATCCTCGTGCCGCGCTGGGTAACTGCTTACGAGGATGGCACGCTGGCAACGCTGGGGAATTTTGCCGCCGCGCAGAGCGGAGAGACTCTTGTGCCGTTCCGCATTGAGCAGAGCCGCTACGGCTACATCCGCCACGACGGGAACTTCGCCCTCAACCGGATCGCGCAGGGCAATTTTGACCTTTCGCAAGATTTTTGGGCGGAGCATGCGTCAAATCCGCCTCACATACAGGTGATGAACCCGCAAAGCCAGAGTGTTCTGACGATTGAAAAACCGCGCGGATTTCCGCTGTTTTTAGACGGGCGCATTTTTCTGGTGGGGGGCGGGCAAAACTCGCTAACCGCCATCGGGTCTGACGGGCAGGAATTGTGGCAGCACGATTTCCGCGCCCCGCTAACCAGCATTGCTGCTGCCGCCGGGCGGATTATCGCCGGAACGATTGACGGCTCGGTGGAGCTTTTGAATTCGCAGGGCAAGCTGGTTATCCCGCCGTTTGAACCTGGCGGTTCGCGGCTTCAGGCGATTTACGGCGTTGACATTTCCGGCGACGGTCATCGTATTGCGGTAATTTCCGGCATTGACAGCCAGCGCTTTCTGCTTTTAGAGCAGACGGGCGATATTTTCCGCGTCATCCACCACGAGTTTTTGGGTTCCGGGTTCAGGCGTTCTGTTTACGTCAGCTTTGCCGATAACGATAGGCACGTTGTTTTCGAGCGTGAAGGCGGCATTGGGATTTACGACATCACAGCCCGCGCCGGGACTACCCTGCCCCTACCAGGCGAGATTCGCGCACTCGATACAAACGGCGAATCCCCCTACCTGTTTGTTGTTACGTCTCCCACTCCCGACAGCAAGCGCTTTATTGCCATCCGGTATCCGGGCGCTGTTGTCATCGATACGCCCTTCGATAGCAATGCCGCGTTTTTTTCCCGTCGGGGCAATAGGGTTTTTCTTGGTTCGGACTCGGTAATGGCAGCTTTCGAGCTTCGGAAACGATAGTGTATACGAAGGAGCTATTGATTGAAAGCTAAATATTTTCCTGCCGCGTTTTTTTTATTTCTCTGCCCTGCGCTTTGTGCGATAGATTGGCCATCGAGTACAGGCGTAATGACAAGAAACTTTGGCTGGAACGATTCAGGCGAACCGCATTTGGGTGTTTCATTTTCAGGATCAGGCGAAGTTGCCGCCGCACAGTCCGGGGAGCTTTTGTACGAGCATTGGAACTCAGGCGGTGCATCGCGCCTTCCTTCGCCTTTGGGCGCGTGGGTGGCGCTAGACCACGGGGACGGTCTTATCAGCATGTACAGCCGTATGGACAAAAACTCCCCCGTGCAGCTCTCCGACAGTATAGAAGAGGGCGCAGTGGTTGGGCATGCCGGTATTTCCGGCTAGGCATCGCAGAACGGCTTTTTCTTTCAGTTTTTTGACCGCGCCGAGCGCCAATGGGTAAACCCTGCGATGATAATCCGCTCAATGCCCTCCCGCACTCCCTTTATTTCTCAAGTTAGACTGATGGATACGCAGGGAAGAGTTTTTAACCTTCCGCAGACGACAAGCCTCAGTCAGGGGCGTTACACGGTTTTGGTGAATGCCGGAGCCGGGCAACCTGCCACTGCGCTTGCGCCGTTCAGGATTATTTGCGTTCTTAACGGCAGTGAAGCGGGGGCTTTGAACTTTGAAACGTTCTTTGTGCGTGACGGATCGCTGGTTGTGTACCGCAACGGGCTTATTCCAGTAAAGCGGGTACACGCGCCAGCCCCCGGTTTTGAGGTCGCCGATCTCTGGCTGACGCGCGGGCGGGCGACGCTTGACATTATCGTGCAGGATATTTCAGGCGTTACGCGCAATGCGCTTTTCCGGTTTGCGGTAGAATAGCGGCGGGAAGTGTCTATGGTAAAAACATGGTCAACCCCGCCCATCGATGAAGAAAAGCGGAATATTCCCTGCGCCCTGTGCGGCGGAATTGTATTTAAGCCGTTCCTTTCCTGCGAAGGATTTTCCTACGTTCGTTGCCTCGCCTGCGATCTGGTGCAGATAAATCCCCAGGCCGAAGAGGCCGCTATCAAACTCCGCTACGGGCATGATTACCTTGCCTACGAGCTTGCCAACGAGCAGGCGTTTTTTAACTTGCAGTTGCTTGGCCTTGCGGATTCAGGTTTTGCGGAAATCGAAACCGGGCTTCTTGCAAAGGGTGAAAAACCGCGCATTTTAGACATAGGCTGTGCTACGGGCAAGCTCCTGTCGCACCTGCGCGGTAGGGGCTGGGAAACTACCGGCGTGGAAATATGCACACCGCAGGCGGACTATTGCCGCACCAGGCGCGGGCTTGACGTGCGATGCCAGCCGTTGAAAGAAAATGCTTTCCATTCAGGCAGCTTTGACGTTGTGCTGGCTTCGCACCTTATCGAACACGTAAACGACCCGGCTGGTTTTGTCGGGGAAGTCGCCCGCATCCTTGCCCCCGGCGGGCGCTTTTTCGTTACCACTCCGAATATTGCCGGTTTTCAGGCGCGGATTTTCAAATCCCGCTGGAGGTCAGCCATTCCCGATCACCTGTACCTTTTTTCGCGCAAAACCCTGCCGCATTTACTTGTCGCCCATGGCTTTGCCGTTGAAAAAAGCATCACGTGGGGCGGGCTTGCCGCCGGAACTGCCCCTGCTCCCATCAAGCGGCTGTTTGATAAAGCTGCCAAACGCTTTTCATTCGGCGATGTGATGATGTTCCGCGCTTGCTTGTTATTTCCCCCAAATCCTGATACACTTGCATAATGAAAATTGGGATAGACACTTTTGCATGCAACAGCGGAGAGTCGGCGGTAGGTGTCTATTTGATGCATGTACTAAAACGAATTCCCTCCTTCGCAGCTACCTACGAGCTTTTTGGGTGGGAATATGATCGCTTTGTCTATAGCGAGGCCGCACCGGAGATGGAATTCATCCCCCAATGCTCCGTAAACAGCCGCACCGCCAACTTTTTCTGGCACGTTTTTAAATACCCCGGCTTTGCCCAAAAGCGCGCCTGGGATGTCTGCCTGTTCCCCGCCGCCGGGAAGAGGTTGCCCGTACGCTCGCCGTGCCCGACTATCGGTGTTCTGCACGATATGGCGCCGTGGTGGGAACGGAAAAAGCGCGAGTACCTTAACACCTTCGTCAGAATCCTTTTACCCAGCGCGCTCAGACGGCTTGACCGGATTATTGCGGTTTCGTCGTGGCTGAAGCAGGAGCTGATGGATATTGCCGGAATCAAAGAAAACAAGATTGAGGTAATTCCCAACGGTATTGATTTAGAGGCGTTTTACCCCCGCTCGCGAGGGGAAGAAAGCGTGGTGCTCATCCAGCCGTTTAGTTTTAGGCGGCCGTACGTGCTGTACGTTTCCCGCATAGAACACCCGGTAAAAAATCACATCAACCTGATTAAAGCTTTCGGTATTTTTAAGGAGCGGACAAAATACCCGCATCGGCTTGTGCTGGCGGGCGGCGACAGCCGGGGCGCGGAACGTGTAAAAGAAGCCGCCGCCGCAAGCGCCCACCGCAACGATATTTTCTTTACCGGGCATTTTCCCCACGCAAGTCTGCCGGAGTTGTATTCTGGTGCGGATATTGTAATGATTCCTTCAATATACGAGGGCTTTGGAGTTGGGGCGCTTGAGGCGATGGCGAGCGGAGTTCCCGTTGCCTGCGCCCGCGCTGCTTCGCTGCCGGAAGTTGCCGGACACGCAGCCCTGTACTTTGACCCGCGCAACACTGAAGATATGGCGGACAGAATGGTTACGCTGACTGCCAACCGCGACATTCACCGGGAATGCCGCCGCTTGGGGCTTGAACAAGCGCAGAACTATTCGTGGGATCGCTGCGTGGGGCGCACTATCGAAGTCATCAAGAAAATGGTTTAGGGTTGCCGAGAACTTACGGCAATCTGGTGTTCTCGTAAGCGTTTTCGCAGGTGTTCCCGCATGCATACTCGGCGCGTTGTAAGCGATCATTGATTGCCGCTCCCAAACCGGAAGTCGGCGCTTCTTCGGCGCGAATACGTGTAAGCTCCAGAGCGTCAAGTTCATGGAGCATCTGAAAAAGATTAGCGGCAGCTTCCGTTGTATCCCCGTTTACGGACAGCACCCGTGTGGTGCCGCCCAGCACTTGGCTTTTCCCGGCGGGCGGCGCGAAATAAAGCCGCCCTTCGCCAGAAATATCGGGCAAAGACGCAAGCTCCCCGCGGCGGCAGAGTACCAACGGCGTTCGAGGTGCGTAGTGGCTTTTCAACTGCCCCGGCGAAACAGGCGTTTCCTGTGCGCCTGCCGCCCCAGCCGAAGTGCCGCACGAAAACTCCACCGCGCCAATAAGTTCCTCGATTCGTTCGCGAGGCGTTCCTCCCGGCCTGAGAAGTCGGGGGCGGCCACCGGAAGAAAGATCGAGCACCGTAGATTCCACGCCAACGGTTGCTCTACCCCCGTCAATGATAACATCAACCCGGCTGCCTAACTGCGCTTTCACATGCTCCGCCTGAGTAGGCGAAAGATACCCGAAAGGGTTTGCGCTGGGAGCGGCGACCGCCCCGGTGGAATACCGGATAAGTTTTTGCGCTACCGGATGCGACGGGAAACGTACCGCCGCTGTGGGAAGCCCCGATGTGGCAAGATCAGGCAGCGCAGGGCGCTTGGGTAAAATCAGCGTTAGGGGGCCAGGCCACAGGTGCTTCGAAAGAATAGAAAGCCGTTCGGCAGATTCCCCGTTCAAAGAGTCAATATCGGCAATTCGGGAAAGGGCGGCGTACTCGGCAATGTGGATAATCAAGGGGTCAAAGCGGGGGCGGTTCTTGGCTTGGAAAACTCTTGCCAGCGCGGTAACGTTAAACGCATCAGCACCCAGCCCGTAAACAGTTTCGGTGGGGAATGCGACAAGAAGTCCGGATGCAAGCGCCGCTGCCGCCTTTTGGATGTCAACTTCAGAAGTAGAAAGGAATTCCATTCGTAACAATACCGCGAATACCGCGCGGTTGCCAAGAGCCCGCCTGTCAACCAAGCATGAAGTTTTGGCAGAGCCAAAACTTCATGCGAGTAGAAACCTGGAGTTTTGGCTCCGCCAAAACTCCCTAGCTAATCCGCCACCGGCGGATTAGCCATTAGCCCTCCACCTTAAAGCGCGACACTTCCTGCAAAAGCGCAGCGATACTCTGGCGGTTCTGAATAGTAATCTGGTTGACGTAATCAACCGCCGCATTAATCTGCTCCGCCCCCGATGCCATCTCGCTGATGTCTATCGTAATCTCCTGCGTCGATTTTTCAAGGTTGGCACTTTCGGTGATTACCTCTTTCGCCCCAACGAGCATCTCGCCAGAACCTGTTTTCACCTGCCGTGTCGTGTCATTTACCTGCATTATGCCATTCAGCACCTGCCGGCTGCCAGCTTCCTGCTCTTCCATTGCACCCCGAATATTCGTACCTTGCTCGGCGACAATCCCGACGTTGGAATCAATCGCCTGAAACTTGTCAAGAACCTTTTCGGTAGAGCGGGTAATCTTGTCGATAGAATCCTTGATCTTTTTCAGCACGACTCCGATAGTCTTTGACTGCAAGCTTGAATTCTCAGCAAGCTTGCGAATCTCATCAGCGACCACAGCAAAACCGCGCCCGGCTTCCCCGGCATGCGCTGCCTCAATAGCGGCGTTCATACTCAGAAGGTTTGTTTGGCTGGCGATATTCTGCATCACCGAGTTAATCTCCAAAAGCCCCTCAGATTCGCGGGCAATTTCCCGAATATCCTCGTCAACCTCCTGCAAACTCGCCCGCCCAATCTCAGACGCTTCCTGCAAAGTCTGCACGTTGCCTGAGTTCCGCACAAGCGTTTCGGTAACCGCATGAATGCTCGCCACCATCTGCTCGACCGCCGCCGATGTTTGCGAGACATGGCTACTCTGGTTTTCAATATGGCTGTTGAGCTTATCGATGTTCAAAGTAACCTGCTCCATCGTTGCATTCGTTTCGGTAACGCTCGTACTCTGATTTATAACCCGCCTCTTAATTCTTCCAATCGTAGACGTTATATCATTTATCGACGTAGCGGTCTGGTTCATATTCGTAGAAAGCTCGTTCCCGATACCCGAAAGCTTTGACGCCTCGCCCCGTATATTCATAATCATACTTTTTATTTTTTCCATTGTCATATTAAAGATGCGGAAAAAATCCCCAATCTCATCTTTTGATTCAATATGGATACTCTTGGTCAGATCACCTTTGGCAATATCCTCCAGCGTCTGCATTTCACTCGTTATAGGATGCACAATAGCCCTCGATATAAGCAGCGCCAAAACCATACTCATCGCAATAGCTATAATAATCATCGCTATTTTGACAACCTCTAACTTTCTGCCGAAGCTGTATGTTGCCTGAGTAAGTTCACCAAGCATTGCTTCATTGCGGTCGTTCATCCCCTCCAGCCCTGCAATGACAAACTCTGTCTGGGGCAAAATGTTCTCCTCGAAATATTTTTGCGCTACGTTATTCTCCCCTTTGGAAAGGTGGTCAAGGACAATGTGGGCATGGTTGTGGATATGTATATGCGGCTCGATAACCGAACGCAAGAAAGCGAGCTTTCGCGGATCGGTGATGAGTTTTGAATCCTCGCCTTCAAGCCAACGTCCCAGGGCGCACGCCGTTGGATCGAGCGAACCTTTGAACGGCAAGCCCCTGAAAACCGCATCAGACAATCCTTGCCGCCACAGATAGTGCGAGTACAATATCGTCGATAGACTTGAACCTGATTTTGACAGCTCGCGGATGTTCCCGGTAGCTGACGTAAGTTTTTGCCCGCCATACAGCCCCGTCAATCCAAGACAGACTCCGATAGCTGCAATAATGCCAAACCCGCTTAAAATTTTTGTTCTGATTTTCATACTGACCTCACAGGCTAATGTTGTATTGTATCGTCACAGCGATACCATCGAGATGTTTTGAATAGAGAAGTCACTATTATTTATTGGTGATTAGTGTACCAATTGGTGATTGAAGTGTCAACGCCTGATGACAAATATCATTCGCAAACAGTTAGGGATAAAGGTTAAAAAGCCCGCGCCGCCCTGACTGAGTGAACATGGGTCTTGGTGATTCTGAGCTGGGCACCGCCACTGAAACCCTGATTCCAGGCACCGTTGGTACTGGCTTGAGACGATGACCAGTACATATTTGAGTTATCTCTTGTTACTATCTTAAATCCTCCCAAGCCTTTCTTGCTCAAATTGGTGTACATCAGGTTCAGCTCGTCCTTGCTGGGCAGGAACCAATCGGAAAAACCGTTGACGTTCAAGGCCGCGCATCCCTGGGCAGCGCGGTTGCTCTCGCCCATGGCATTAAGATGTTTCACAATAAGCCTGGTGTTTTCCTTGCCGCTTCCTATCGAGGTATCCGTTCCTGCCACATCC
>WQZT01000051.1 GCA_009780595.1 Treponema sp.
AACGCTGGAACTGCACGGCGAGAAAAATAAGGCCGCTGTAAAAGCCAGAGTTACCGAACTTATGGAAAAGCTCTCGCTACCTGCAAACCTTGCCGACGCCTACCCTCACCAGCTTTCTGGGGGAATGTGCCAGCGGGTGATGATTGCGCTGGCGGTGATTTGCCGCCCTCGACTGTTTATCGCCGATGAGCCGACAACGGCGCTCGATGTTGCCACGCAAAGTCAGATCATCGCTTTGATGAAAGAAATCAACCGCGAAATTGGGGTGTCTATTCTTTTTATTTCGCACGATCTTTCGCTTTTGAAAAACTTCTGCGACCGCCTTTTGATTATGTACTGCGGGCGTATTCTTGAAGAAGGCTCGACCGTTGAGATTTTTTCGCGCCCCGCCCACGAGTATACCCGCAGCCTTTTGGCGGCAATTCCCTGCGCCGACAGCAAAGGCAAAGACCTTGCCGCAATTCCGGGAAAAGTTCCCTCGCTGGAAGAAGGCCGCCCCGCTGGCTGCCCCTTTCACCCCCGCTGTGCAAAAGCCGCGCCACGCTGTTGTGGCGGCGAGTTCCCGTTGCTGCGGGCTGTCAGCGAAACACACACAACGCGCTGCGTTATAGGAGACGGCAATGGAGATTATTGAAGCAACACCCGCCGCGCCCTTGCTGCATGTGCGCGACCTTTCCAGCGCGTACATCACGCGCCCGTGGGGAATATTCGGCAAAAAGGAAATCAAACCGGTTCTGAACAACGTGAACCTTGAAATCGCGCACGGGGAAATCTTCGGCCTTGTCGGAGAATCCGGCTGCGGGAAAACCACGCTGGCAAAATGTATACTTGGGTTGATTGATTATCAGGGCGAGGTTTTTTTCAGCGGGAAGGTGCGCGAGAAAAAGCCGTCTGTGCGGAGCAGACGGCACAGGGCGTTTGAAATTCAGGCGGTGTTTCAAAATCCCGGCGCTTCCCTCAACCCGGCAAAAACTATCGGCTGGATTTTGGAAGAGCCGCTGAAGGCACACGGCTTGGGAAACCCCGCCGAGCGGCAAGCGCAGGTCGACGAAATGCTTGACCTTGTCGGCCTTGACGCAGCTTTCAAAACGCGCAAACCCCGCGAACTTTCTTCCGGTCAAAAGCAACGCGCCGCCATTGCCGCCGCGCTCATGCTGCGCCCCAGCCTAATAGTTGCAGATGAGCCGGTGAGTGCGCTGGATGTTTCAGTCGCCGCGCAAATCCTCAACCTGTTCCGCGACCTTAACAAGCGCCTTGACTTGGGGATGCTTTTTATTTCACACAATATCGAGCAAGTGAACTATCTCTGCGACCGCGTTGCCGTTATGCACAGCGGCATCGCGGGGGATTTACAACAGCCGCCGTACCCGCTACACGTGCAACAAAAAGTTTGACAAGTTTTTATTATGCTATGAAAAGTATAAAAACTGTAGTCGCCTAATAGGGAAAGCTTTGCATTAGCCGCGTATGGCTTTTAGTGCGGCGCAGGTGTCGCGCATGGTTTCGTGTTTGACTGCCGTGGCGTCGAACCGGAAGATCTTAAACGTTATTTGGACAGCAAAGCCAATCACAACTACGAAGAGCACTGTTCCAACACCAACCATACCGCCGAGAAAAAAACCAGCAATCGTTACGACAAATTCTATCGCGAAACGGCAAAGCCCTACAGAGCGGCCTGTTTTTCTTGCAAGCGCAATCATGAGACCGTCCCGCGGCCCTGGACCTAAAGCCGCAGTCAGATAAAAATACGTGCCGATGGAAATGGAAAAAACCCCTGCAAGCAGCATAATTATTCCGGCTATCAGATTTTGCCCCAGCGGAATGCGTGGGAAAAGAAGATCGACGATAAGCCCGACGAGTATCATATTGAGAAACGTCGCAAATCCAAGTTTCTCTCCCAGAAGAATATTTATTACCACGACGAGAACGCCTATGCTTATTGAGATTGTCCCGATGCTCACACCGATTGTTCTGGCAAGCCCAACGTGAAAAACTTCCCACGGGGCATATCCGATGTTCGCCTTGATGGTCAAGACAACCCCAAACGAAAAGAGAAACAACCCGATTAACAGAGCAAAAATCCGCAGACAAAACCGTTTCAATATAACCCCGCTTTTCATAGATTTCTGTCGTATTCGGACAAGTATACTATAGCGGCGGGGAGCAACACAAGCGAGTAAGTCTGCCGCGCGCGTTACGACAGAGCTTCTTCCACTAGCTGCTGCACTCTGGCGGCGGCGGTGGCGGCTGGATTGTCTCCTTCACAGTCGATCCACGTTACGGCGGGGATCGACGCGAAAAACGTGATCTGCCGTTTGGCGTAACGGCGGCTGTTTTGCGCGACAAGCTCTTGCACGCCGTGAAAATCCTCCGAAAGCCGCCAGCCGCCGCTTTCCCCGTCCTGCACAAAAAACTCGCGGTAGCCGATGGCTTTCAGCCCCGGATCGGCGGGAGTGTAGCCAGATTCGTGCAGGCGGCGGACTTCGGCGGGGAGCCCGGCGGCGAACATGGCGGCGGTGCGAGCGTTGATGCGGCGGTACAACTCGTCCCGGTTCCAGCGCAGAGCGGCGAGTGCAAAACGGAACGGGCGCTCACTACCGCAGGCGGCTTGTTCCGCCGCCGCGCTCCACGGCGAGGCAAACGAACTCAGCGGGCGACCTGTCAGGCGGCACACTTCCAGCGCCCGCAACAGACGGTATTCGTCGTTGATGTGAATGCGGCGGGCGCTGGCGGGATCGGCGGCGGCAAGTTCTTCCATAAGGGACGCCGCGCCGCGCTGTGCAAGTTCTTGCGCCAGCTCCGCGCGGATGCCGGGATCAGCAGGCGGCGCTTCACCCAAACCAAGCACAAGGTTCTTCAGGTAAAAACCCGTGCCGCCTGAAACGACCGGCAACGCACCACGCGCGGCAACTTCAACGGCGGCGGCTTCGGCAAGGCGGACAAATTCCCCCGCGTTAAACTGCTCGTCTGGGTTTCTGATGTCAATTAAATGGTGGGGAATTCGTGCCCGCTCATAAGGCGAAGGCTTGGCAGTGCCAATGTCCATCCCGCGATACACCTGCATCGAATCGGCGGAGATGACCTCCGCTGTGCGTGCGCCGCCTGAGAAAAGAGAGTTGAGAACTTCAGTTTTGCCCGAGGCAGTCGGACCGAAAAGAATGAGTACCAGCGGTTTCATACGCAGGGAGCAGGTGTTTTCTGCTCCCCCACAGACACAAGCTTATTCGGTAGCCAGGCGGAACTCGACCTGCTTGTAAAACACCTGCCGCGCCGCCAACGAGACCACTTTGCCGTCGTTTTCATCGACCCAATACCTGGCATCATCTTCTTTTGCGTCGTAGAGCTTGGAAAGCTGAAACGAGCGGCGGAATGAAGCCGCCGTTATTTCGTACATATTTTTGTCATACTCAATCAGCTCTTTCAATGGAAATATCATATCGTTCTCCTTCAAGAATATTCTTCCGCAATGTTCTCAAACGTATCTTCAATCGCACGAAGTGCGTCAACAATCACCGGATCAAACTGCGTTCCCCTACCGCCCTCGATAATCTTAACCGAATCGGCGTGGGAAAACGCCTCCTTGTAAACACGCGCAGTAATCAGGGCATCGTACACATCCGCCAGCGCCGCAAGCCGCGCCGCAAGCGGAATCTGTTCGCCTTTCAGCCCGCGCGGATAGCCCGTTCCATCCCAGCGCTCGTGATGGCTGTAACAAATATCTTCGCAGTGTTTGAGGTACAACGATGTCGAAACATCCCCCAACTCCGCAATAATTTTTTTCCCCATCACCGTGTGCGCCTGCACCGTTTCGCGTTCTTCGGCGGTCAACTTCCCCGCCTTCAGAAGAATACTGTCGGGAATGGCAATTTTTCCCACATCGTGCAGCGCCATCGCCTTCGCGAGCGTCTCAGGCTCCGACTGCGCCAGCTCCCGCGCATACGCCGAGCGCGAAGCAATCAGGTACTTCGCCAGCGCGCCAACGTACGACTGCGTGCGCCGGATGTGCTGGCCGGACTCCAAATCCCGATGCTCGATAACATTCGCCAGTCCCTGAAGCGTACTATCCAAAATCCGGTTCGCCTGCTCCGTCTTTCGGATGACCTCGACAGTTTTTTTCGCAACCATCTGCTCAAGACTATCGCTGTAATTCTTGAGTTTTATCTGGTTTCTCACCCGAAGCCGTACAATTTCCGGGCTGAACGGCTTGTTGATAAAATCCACTGCACCGGCAGCCAGCAACTCGCTTTCAACATCGTTTTCGGCGGTAATAAAAATCACCGGAATGCGCCGCAACGCCCGATCCGATAGCAAAACCTCAAACATTTCCCGCCCGTTCATTTCGGGCATACACACATCCAAAAGGATTATCTTTACCAGCGAAGGGAAATCCGCAAGCGTTTTCAACGCCTGTTTTCCATTGTTCGCCGTCAAAACAGTATAATCACTTTTCAAAATTTCCTCAAGGATCATGACATTTACTTTATTATCATCAACGACAAGAACCGCCGCATCGGAACTATGCATACTTGGCAATCACCTTGTCCACTTCAAGCAAGGTCTGGGCAAAACAGGCGTTGAATTGCTCCAGTGAACGGGGGGCAAGCGACTTTCCCTTTACCTGCGTTTCGATGTTCCCGGCGTGCTTGCAAAGCTCGTGCAGGGCGAGATTTGCCGCAACGCCCTTGATGGAGTGGGCTTGCGCCTGCGCGTTTTCCCAATCTGCGGCAACGGCGGCGCGTTCAAGGGCGGCCGGATTTGTGTCGGACTTGAACTTCGCCAGTATTTCGGCATACAGTTTGCCGTTATTCATCAGCCGCTTTATACCTTCTGCTTCGTCTATATACACAACGTCGGCCACACACCCTCCGGCGGCTCTGATTTACTCACCAGTATATTCTAATATATATGGAAAAATCGTAAAAAGTCAATTGACAAAAATGTGTTTTTAAAAATTTCCGCCTTACGGCGGAAAGGGTTCTCGGCATCTGTCTGGGTTTATACCCCCTGCAGGACTTACAGCCCTTACAGGCTTTCAGTCCTCACTGAGATTTAAGCTCTGTCAGACGCCGAAGAAACCGAAGGGCATACGCCCTTCGGGGCAGAACCTGAAGGAACTAGGAGCGCACCAACCGGAACCCAATGAGGGAGTTCCGTCCGTTGGGGGCTGCCGTTGAGCCGGTCCGCTGAACGCACGTTCGCCGCCGAATCGTTCCAACTGCCGCCGCGGATCACGCGGGCCGCGTTAACAGCGATGGGCTTGTCGAAGCACCACTTCCACATGTTGCCGCTGATATCGTGCAGCCCCAACTCGTTCGCTGTCTTCTTCCATACTTCGCGTGTTAGGTTTTCTGCGTTTTCGCTATACCGCGCTACCTTGCCTACCATATCACTGCTGGAATATTCATAATACGTATCAGCGTTTGTCTCTGTGTACCCTTTTGCTGTGTTATTCCCGCCTTTCGTCACATACTCCCACTCCTTTTCTGTCGGTAGCCGCCACCCGTTCGCTCCTGGAACTTCTTTCACCGCGTTCCTGTCATCATTCGCGGCGATCGGCACCTCTCCCAATTGCGCGGGATCTGTGTTTCCGCTGATCTCGTACGCGGGCTTTAACCCTTCCTTCTCACTCAGCTTGTTCGCAAAGACCAACACATCATACCAACCCACCGTTTCCACGAGTCTCTTTTCAGAAAAGAACCTTTTCCACTATCCATTATTCACTGCCAACGGAAATCAATTTTTGCGCTGTAACAGATGGGAATAGGGGAGACATAAAGACACGCCAACCAGTACAGGAATCCGCCCATAGTGCAGCTAAGGTGGTGGACTTTTTTGACGCACACTTTGGTGTGGCATTTTCTGTAGCACCCCCAATGCTGCACGATGGGCACCCGTTCCCGCACAGGTTAGTGCAAGTGCTTTACCCAACTATTTACACAATCAGATTAGCCCGTCACAAACCAAGTATTTTTCTTTTGGGGGAATGTAACTGATTGATAGGCTTTGTTCTCATTTTTGTGAATAATCCTGTCAATGCGGTTTCTTCCCCTTTACAAGAGAATATCACAGGCAAACGGTTGATATATCTGCGTATATGCCACACCCTGCCGGATAAAGCCAGTAGCGACGCGGCAGGGCGAGGGCGAAAGCACTCCGAATTCCCTAACCGGAAAGACCAACGAACAAAGCAAACCCGCAGAGGTGTCCTATAAAGGTGAAACAAATTCCAGACCGCTCAAGCGGTCTGAGGGCTCGTAGGTCAGACTCCTCGCTTCATGTTTTCGCCCGCCCCCTGCCCCGCCGCCGCTGGTTCTGTGTTGTTTCGATATACCCTTAAAGCAAAACTGATTTCCGTAGAGTTATGCCGAAAGATGAGTGAGCATTTCGCGCTCCAGAGCGGCGGCGGTTGGAGAGCCAAAGGCGCGCTCTTCCGCGCTTAAATCGATGGTTCGGTCGAAAATGATGCCGTGCCCGGGAGCGCCGAGAATGATAATTCTGCCACCCATGTAAATTGCCTCGCGCGGGTCGTGCGTTACGGCAACAAGTAGGCGATTTTTGCTGCGGTTTTCGCGCTCGTTCAGAGAAAGGCACATGTCCATCAGGTTTATCCTGAGCGGGATGTCGAGGGACTGAAACGGCTCGTCCATAAAGAGCGCGGCAGATCGCCACGCGAAAGCCCGCGCCATAGAAACGCGCTGAGCCTGACCGCCTGAAAGCTGCTGCGGGTATGCCGCTGCCTTTTCGTCAAGAAAAACAAGCGACAGGAAATGCCGCGCTCGTTCGCAGGCGGCTTTCTTACCGAATTCTTTTTCAAGCGGAAGGGCGATGTTTTGCTCAACCGTAAGCCACGGTAGCAGGCGGCTCTCCTGAAACATAAACGACGTTTTCGCCGGAAGCCCGTGGGAATTCGCTGGTTCAACCGCACCGCCGCCTGAAAAGTCAACCTGCCCGCTCTGGGGTTTCAGCAAGCCTCCGAGTAACTTCAAAAGCGTGGTTTTTCCGCAACCGGAATGTCCAAGGATAACGAGCGGCCGCCCGCCTTCCCCGCCGTCAAGCTCTGCACTGAAACGGTTAAACAAGAGCGCGGCAGTATAACCGAAGGAAAGGTCGCGGATGCTGATTGTCATAACGCGCTGCCTTTGCCGCGCCGTCGGCAGAGTTTCAGTGCAAGGGAAAGAATGCCCTGGCACACGGCGGCGGCGCAGACGGTTGCGGCTGTCCACGCGAAAAGTTCGCCAGTGTTGAGGTGCGCGCGCGCCTGCTGCATCCCCGCGCCCAGACTCCTCAGCGGCTGAACCATCACTTCGGCGGCAGCGACAACTTTCCAGCACAGCGACAGGGAACTCCGCAAACCGCCAATGACGAACGGCATAATCGAGGGAAGGTAAAGGTATTTGAGCGTTTCCGCCCGGCTCATTTTGAAGGCGGCGAACAATTCCTTCAACTTTGGATCGGCGCTGTTTATGCCTTCGATTGTGTTGGCGGACATCACGGGGAAGATCATCAGAAACGCGGTGAAAACCGGCGTGCGCCCCGCGCCGAGCAGAAGAAAAGCGATGAGGATAACGGAGATGACGGGAACGGCAGAAACCGCCGAAAACAGCGGCGACAGAAATGCTCTGGCGCGTCTGTCAAGCCCGGCGGCAATTCCGGCGACAACGCCCAGCGGCGCGGCAAGGGCGATTCCCCCCCCCAGCACCCGGAAAAAACTGTGCAAGAGCGCGGAATGAAAGCGCGGTGTCTGCGCCAACGCGGCAAGGTTTACCAGCACCGGAACGGGACCGGGCAGGATAAGCCCCGCGCCGTATATCCGCGCGGCAAGTTCCCATCCAAGCAGGAGAGCGGCAACGCCCGCCAAAGTCCACACCGCGCCGTTTGTTCCGGCTTTAAGGTTCTTCACTGTCAATTTCCGGTTTGCAGCTCCGTCTACTTCGCGCCGTCCCAGAAAAAGCCGTCGTCAGGCAGAGCGCCGCCGATGGAATCGGGCGTTACTTCAAAGAACGCCTTCAACAGCGACAAGATGGCGGCTTTGCCTTCAGCGGCGGGGATAAACGTGTGGTTGGAGCGGGGAACGGAGGCGGCGACAATGGCGGCGCGAAGCCCCATCTCGTGCTTTTCCACCAGCACCCCGGCATCGGCGGGATTGGCACTCACCCACTCGATAGAATCCCGCACCGCGTCGAGAATCTGCCGCACCGCCTGAGGATTGGCGGCGGCAAACGCACCGTCAACGACAAGCAGCGTCATCGGGTAATTACCCTCCCCGCCAGCTTTGACCCATTCCTGCTGAACGTTCGCAACATCCCGCAAATCTGCCCGCCCGGCGCGCGCCATTGTTGCAAACGGTTCGGGCATCAGCGCCGTGGAAATCCTGCCTGCAATGAGCGACTGGGCAATTTCCGGCAACGCCAGCGAGAAGCCCAAGCCCACATCACGCTCCGGCTCAAGCCCGTTGGCAGCGAGTATTCTGCGGAACACGAACTCGGGGCTGCCTCCCTGCGCGGCGACTTCCACCGTCTTTCCCCGGAGGTCAGCCACACTTTTCACAGCGGGATCGGAGGTCAGAAGGCTCAACATTCCGGTTCCAATCACCGCCACAGTCTGTATATTCCGCCCCCTCGCCCGGATCAGCGCGGCGATATTCGGCGGCAGTATTCCAACAACAGCCTCGCCGGAAAGAAAGCGGGCGGCAATCAGGTCTGCGCCGCCGATTGCTTCCATCTGCACGTCAAAGCCTGGAATTTCAGGCGGTTGTTCAAACATCCGCGCCATTCCCACGCCAGACGGCCCCTTGATAGCATAGATTGTTAGCGGCTGCTTCTGACTGTCAGAGCCGCCTCCGGCATACAGAAAGCCCGGGAGCAAAAACCCGGCAACGAGCAACATTGCAATTTTTATCGGTGTTCTTATAAACGTTATCGTGGGTGTTTTCATAGTTATAATAGTATATTCTAACCTGGCAGAAGTCAACTGCGTGTATCCTTTTCTTGCGCGGGCTCGGTGTCCGGCGCCTTTGCGTCGACCCTTTGTGTCTTCGCGCCCCCGCAGACTAAAAATTTATACAGGCGCAGACATATCCTTACGTACTAGTTCTTCGATAATTTGGGCAAAGCTTTTATCATGTGCCGTAGCCTTAGTCAAAAGGTAATTGACAGTCAGGTTAGTCAATCCCAAAAAACGCATCTCACGCTGGCTTAAAAAGCCTGTGCCATTCACCTTTGCGCCTCCTGTGTGTGACAGTCACCCTTTTCTTTTTTCATAATTATGCTATACTCATCGTATGGTAACAACGTACAAACTT
>WQZT01000052.1 GCA_009780595.1 Treponema sp.
ACTTGTAATCATGAGGTCTCCGGTTCAATTCCGGGAGGCGGCTCTAATGGCGGTTGTTTGAAAAACGAAATGTAACGGGTTTTCCATACATTTCCATACATCGGGGAGTTTCCAGAGTGGTCAAATGGGGCAGACTGTAAATCTGTTGGCTCAGCCTTCGAAGGTTCGAATCCTCCACTCCCCAATCCGCCGTAAGTCGTTGTATTGTAATGACTTACGGCTTTTTTTGAAACGGTAATTTTTTTCTTAAACTCAAGACAGGTAGCATCGGTACGTTATCGGTACTTTATTTTGCAAGTATTTTGCAGAAAGGAGATGCTATTTATGGCTAGACAAGCAAGTCCATATTCCATTATACGGAGAAAAGACTCAAAAACTTACAGACTTACTCTCACTCCCTCCTGTGGGCTTCCGGATCGTGTTTGCAGCGAGTGGTATCGGTGCAGTTTCCAGCATTTCCCGCCAGAGTTGGCAGATTACAGAAACCCCAAAACTCTTTCTGCTGCAAGAGTAGGCGCTTTAGCCCTCATTGAATACCTCAAAAAAGGACAGGCTACCGGCAGCGCCTTACGGAGCAGGTCGCAAGATATTACAGTCGGCGCATGGGTCGTGTGGGCAACGGGTTTGCTTACTCTGTTAAGCTGGCGGTTATCGTGGGTCTTGGGAGAACCATACACACCCGCTAGCAAAGTTGCATATTAGCAACTTTATATTGTTATTATCGCACATTTTTGAAATTTTAATCAAATAAACTATGGGTATAAAAGGTAGTGAAATCGTGCAAAGAATAGATGAGCACCGCACTGCGTTGGGTCTTTCCCGCAAGGAGCTTGCTCTATCATCCGGCTTAAAACCAGGACAATCTATTACCGACTGGGAAAAGAAAGAGAGTATCCCGAAGCTGATACCGCTGTTTATCTTGCTAAGGTGCTGGGTGTTTCGATACCATGGCTGCTTACAATGGAAGAAGAGAGTGGCTACAGCTTTGAGGAGCAGAGCCTTGTTACCGCCTTCTGCCATCTTGATTCACGGAATCAAGATGAGGTGGTTGGCATTATCCAATGAAGATTAAAAATGCGCGGCTTGAACTTGAGGAAAAAAAGCCGAAATGAAAAGCAAAGGCATAGAAAAGAAGCGCTCAGCGGGCTAAGAGTAGTTTGTTCTCGCCGCCACCGATTATGGTGACCGCGGTAAAAGTAGTAATTTTGTATTTTCTTTCAGTTGATTCATGGTATCACATTCCTGCAAACTGTCAACAGAAAATTGAAAAAAGCGTGAGTTTTTCAAAAAAGCGCTTATCATACGTGTTAAAAGCACGTATGATAATATGAAGGTTAGGGAAGTTTTGAAACTGTTGCACAATGACGGCTGGTATAAAGCGTTGCAAACTAGTTCGCATATTCAGCTTGAGCACCCAATCAAGAAGGGGCGAGTAACAGTCCCCAATCATAAAGAGGATTTGAAGAAAGGCACGCTTCACAATATTTTAAAACAAGCGCAAATGCATTAGGAGGCTGCCATGCGAAAATTTACATACCTTGCGGTATTTTAAACAGACGAAAGGCCGGGCTTTGGCGCATGCTTTCCTGATTTTCCCGGCTACGGGGCACGTGCGGTAATGATTTTTATCACGCGCTTAAAATGGGAAAAGAGGCGTTAGCCCTGCACATCTACGGAATGGAAAAAGATGGCGATCCGTTGCCCAAACGCTCTGACAAAATCACTAATATTGGAGAAGGTGATATGGTGGTTCCGGTAAAGGTCTATCCAGATATTTTCAAGGAGGATATGGAAAACCGTCGTGAAAAGACTACCGTTACCATATCCCAATGGCTTAAAGCCGCCGCCGAAGCGGATGGACTGAACTATTCGCGCTTGTTGGAATCTGCGATAAAAGAACATTTAGGAATTACCTCCTAATAAACGCAATAGCATCGAAAAGACTGTCATACGGAACGGGTAAAGGCTACACTATAACAACGACCTGTCAACAAAAAATATAAATTTTTCTATTTATATCCTGTGTGGGAGTGGAAAAGTATTGTTCCAAATGATACAACAGGAACAGAGGAGTATGAGTGAAGTACGATGTCCACAATGCGGCAGAACCGACAAACAGAACAAGAAAGGCTTTACTGCGGTTGGCAGCTAGAGGTATTTTTGTAATATCAGCCACTACGGCCGTTATCCCCGCCAGATAGTAGGCTTTGATGTCGACAGTTCGGTGAAAGCGCAGACGATTCAGAGAATTGTAGATGAGGCACCTGATGCACAGAACTACTACACCGATGGCTGGATGGTCTATTTAGATGTTGATTTCATTGGGCGGCATAGACGTAATGTCAGAGACAAGAGCGACACGCATGTGATTGAAAGTGTGAATGCGGATGTGCGCCATTACATAGCGGGGCTACGAAGGAAGAGCCGATGTTTTTTCAGGAGGATACAGACGCTGAAGGCAGTGCTGCTGATTTTCATAAACGCGTACAATAAGGCAGGCGATGCCAAGCGGCGCTGGCGCGATTGTCACCGTGGTTGTGGGCGGGATTTCGGTTTCAGCCATATTCAGTTTGTTTAGGGACTTCTTTTTCCACTCCCAAATGTAAAATAATTCTTGACGGATGGAAAAATATCAGGTACAATAATTAATCATCATTTTATATCGCTACAATTTCTGAATAGTTACTACGATTCTTTTCTTATCAAAGTATTGGACTAAAGTATAAGGAGGCTTAATGGGTTTTATTCTAAACCAGCAGGCGCTGAATCAGGCGCTGCGAGAGCTGGGCAAGACCTACACAATGTACGCGCCGAAGCTGTACGAAAGCGGGGCGAACTTTTCGGACTTGGATTTGACGCGCTACGGGATTGTTACGGCAATCGAAGACGTGGTGTTCAATGCCAAAAGCGCGAACTCGCCGAAAGAGGCTCTGCAGCCGCCTTCGCAGGCACTGTTTCATTTCAACGAAAGCGAAGTAACCGAAGCGTACAACGCGTCAAGAGCGCCTGAAAAAAAGCCGCTTGTGTTTTTGCGCGCCTGCGACATTCACTCGCTGAAACGCTTTGACGACATTATGATGGGAAACGGCTCGCCTGACTTTTTTTACCAGCGCGTCCGCAAAAATGCCCGCTTTGTTCTGATGCCCTGCAAGACCGCCTTTTCCAGTTGCTTTTGCGTTGATATGCAGGCAAACCAGACGGACGACTACGATTTCAGCATAGAGCCTTCCGGCGGCGAATACCGCGTAAACGTCAAGGCGCAGGATATGGCGGATGTTTTTCGCGCTGCCGGGGCGAAAGAGGCGGCGGTTGATGTTCCGTTTGTAACCGAGACCGAAACCCGCGTCAACTTTTCCGGCAAGCTGAATGACGCGCAATCTCCCGCGCTTGCCGCCCTCCCGATGTGGCAGGAGTACGATGCGCGCTGCATTAGCTGCGGACGCTGCACGTTTAGCTGCCCATCGTGCTCTTGCTGGACAATGCAGGATATTTTCTACACGGACAACGGCAAGGCGGGCGAACGCCGGCGCGTGTGGGCTTCGTGCATGGTCGACGGCTACTCGGATGTTGCAGGCGGTGGCGCGTACCGCAAGAAAAACGGTGAGCGGATGCGTTTCAAAGTTCTGCACAAGGTGTACGACCACAAAAAGCGCTACGGCCATCCGATGTGTTCCGGCTGCGGGCGTTGTGACGATGTCTGCCCCGAATACATCTCGTACTCGGCAACGCTCAATAAACTCGATGCCGCCCTGCAAGCGGCCGACGGAGGAGGCAAATAATGACAGGCAACAATTATATCCCGTTCCGTTCGGAAATTGTCGATATTATCAAGCACACCGATGTTGAGTTCACGTTCCGCATGGCGTACTCAGGCGCGGTGCTGCCCGGTCAGTTTTTCGAGGTCTCGCTTCCCCACTACGGCGAGGCGCCGATTTCGGTGAGCGGCATTGACGACGGCGTTGTCGATTTGACTATTCGCCGCGTGGGGAAAGTTACCGCCGAGGTGTTTGATTATAAAAAAGACGACTCGCTGTTTTTGCGCGGGCCCTACGGCAACGGGTTCGAGCTTGAAAATTACCGGGGCAAGGAGCTGTTCGTCATTGCTGGCGGCACGGGTGTTTCTCCGGTGCGCGGCGTGGTGGATTATTTCGCCTCACACATAAACGAAGTTTCAGGCTTGACCTTTGTGGCGGGCTTTAAGTCCCCGGCGGATATTCTGTTCCGCGATGACTTTGACCGCTGGGGGAAATCCGTCAACGTTATCCTGTCAACCGACAACAACGGCGGCGACACGAAGTACCGGCAGGGGCTGGTTACCGAGTACCTCCCGAGCCTTCAGGTGAAGGATATTGCGACCGCTCAGGCGATAGTTGTCGGTCCTCCGGCGATGATGCGTTTCACGGTGAAGGGGATGCTGGAGCGGGGCTTCGCCGAAAACAATATCTGGGTTTCCTACGAACGTAAAATGTGCTGCGGGATGGGAAAGTGCGGGCATTGCCGTATCAACGACACGTATGTGTGCCTTGACGGTCCGGTGTACAACTACGAAAAAGCCAAGTTGATGGTTGACTAAGGAGGGAATATGGATATTGTAACGAAAAAGGTTAAAAAGAACGCGTTCCGGGTTACCAAAGTCCGGGGAATGACGGCATCGCGTATCCGTGTTCCCGGCGGGCATCTTGACGCGAAGTATCTGGCGATGATTCAGGAGATTGCCCAAAAGTACGGCAACGGCACGGTGCATATTACGTCGCGGCAGGGTTTTGAAATACCGGGCATCCGCTACGAGAAAATGCCCGAAGTAAACAAGATGCTTGAACCGATTATCACGGGGCTGGGCATCAACCGCGCCAACAATCCCGGCGAGGGTTATTCGTCCGCCGGAACGCGGAATATCACCGCCTGCATCGGGAACCGGGTTTGTCCCTACGCTTGTTACGACACAACGGCATTTGCCAAACGTATCGAAAAAGCGGTGTTCCCCAACGACCTGCATTTCAAGATCGCGCTGACCGGCTGCCCGAACGACTGTGCCAAAGTGCGGATGCACGACTTCGGCATCATCGGGATGACCGATCCGCAGTACGAGCCGTTGCGTTGCGTAACCTGCGATGCCTGTGTAAACTACTGCTCAAAAAAATCCGTCAAGGCGCTTGAAAAGGTAAACTTCCGCCCCAAGCACAACCGCGAAAAGTGCATCGGCTGCGGCGAGTGTGTGCTGAACTGCCCGATGTCCGCGTGGACGCGCAGCCAGCAAAAATACTACCGCCTCGTGTTGATGGGGCGCACTGGAAAGCGCAACCCGCGTATGGCGGAAGATTTTGTCAAATGGATCGATGAGGACAGCATCGTGAAAATTATCATGAACACGTACGAGTACGTGAAAGAGTACATCGATCTGTCCGCTCCCGGCGGGAAAGAGCACGTCGGCTACATCATCGACCGCACGGGTTTTGACGAGTACAAGAAGTGGGCGCTGAAGGATGTCAAGCTGCCGCCCGTTGCCGAAGTCAGCGAGCGTTTGTACTGGGGCGGAAAGCACTACAATTAGGATTCGGCGGATTCAGGCGGCGGCATTGCTACTTTGCTGCCGCCTCCCCGCTGAAAGCGGCAACATCTGCCTTTATCGCACCGTATTAGGAGGGGGAGCACATTTGCGGAAAGTGCAAGCTTTGCCCGCTCCAGCGGTTGCATGCACCTACGCGGCTCCCCCTGGCTCCAGCCTCCTCGTCGCTTCGCTCCTGCGGTGGCTTTCGCCACCCCCTCTCATTGCCCCCAATTCACCGCGCGCATTCGGAGTCGTTGCCGATGAGTATATCAAGCCCGTGCTCAAGTTCGCTCATGACGAATTCGAGGTTCTCCCGCACGGACTTCGGGCTGCCTGGCAAGTTGACGATGAGCGTTGCACCGCGAATGGCGGCAACGGCGCGGCTTAACATTGCCCGCTTCGTGATCGCCATGCTCTGCATCCGCATCGCTTCCGGTATGCCGGGAACAAGCCGCTGTGCCACCGCAAGGGTTGCTTCCGGTGTGCGATCCCGCTGGGAAAAGCCCGTTCCCCCGGTTGTCAAAATCAGGTCAGCGATACCTTCATCGCAGAGGCGGCGCAATTCCCGCTCCAGCAAATCCTGCTCGTCGGGCAAAATCACGCTGTGTACAACGGTGTAGCCCACGGCTTCAAGCATTTCCCGCACGAGTTTGCCGCTTGCGTCTTCCCGTTCCCCCCGCGAGCCTTTGTCGCTGGCGGTGATGACGGCGGCACGGTAGCTGCCGCGCTCTTGGTGTTGGTTATTCGGCATATATCTGGTCGCCTGTTTGAACCGTGCCGCCTTGCAGCACAACGGCAAAAATGCCTTCGCGGGGCATAATGCAGTCGCCCATGCGGTAGTAAATCGAACAGCGGTTTACGCAGTCCTTGCCGATTTGCGTCAGTTCCAGGAGAGAGTTGCCGCAGCGGAACTTTGTCCCGATGGGGTAGCTGGCAAAATCAACTCCCTCCGCCACGATATTTTCCCCAAAGTCGCCGTATTCAACCGCCGCTCCCTTCGCGCGAAACGCTTCGATTTTTTCAAGCGACAGAAGGCTCACCTGCCGATGCCCCGCGCCCGCGTGGGCATCGCCTTTCAACCCGTGCTGAACGACAAGTTCCGCTTTCCCCGCATCCCGCTTTGCCGTGCCTTTTCCCTCGCTCAGGCACACAGCTTTTATTGTTCCCATTTCAACCTCCAATGCGAAAAAGTTCCGCCGCTTCGCGCTTGCGTTCTTCCCCCGCGCTGGCAAAACGATGCCCCGCCGGTTTCCGCCGGACAAGGTCAACAATCGCCGCCTCGATCTCCCGCTCGCTTGCTTTATTCGCCAAAAGCCCGCGCAGATCAATTTCCGCCGTGCTGTCAAGACATGCCTTCAGCGTCCCCGCCGCCGTAATCCGCAGCCGGTTGCAGTCTTCGCAGAAACCGCGGCTCACCGCGCCGATAATGCCGATGTGCCCGGCAAAGCCCGGCAGTGTGTGGTATACCGCAGGCCCTTCGCCGAGTTTCACCGGAACCTGCATCAGCTTGCCAAATGCCGCTTCGACGCGGGATGCAACCTCGCGTATCGGGAAGGGGCGCATTTCGGCGGCGGGACCAAACGGCATAAGCTCGATAAACCGCACCGCGATGTTTCTGGTTCGGGCAAGTTCGGCAATCGCCGGAATATCCTGCTCGTTAAAGTCGCCTAGCGGCACGCAGTTCACCTTGACAGACATTCCCAGTTCCAGCGCCGCATCAATGGCGGGGAGGATATTCTCAAAGCCGCCGCACCCGCTGATCCGGGCGAACCGTTCCCGGTCTAACGTGTCAAGGCTGATGTTGACTGCATCAAGCCCGGCGGCAGAAAGCGCCCGCAGGTTTTCTTCACCAAGCAGCACTCCGTTCGTCGTCATCGTTACGCGCTTGATTCCCGCCACCGCTTTCAGATCGCGGATAAATTCCGCCGCGCCTGTGCGTACCAACGGCTCGCCGCCGGTTACGCGGACGGTGCGTACCCCAAGCCTTGCAAGGATTCGGCACACTGAAACGAGGTCGTCAAAATCCATCACCTCGCTGTGACTTATTTCCTGACCTTTGGGCATACAGTATAAACAGCGCAGGTTGCAGAGATCGGTAATCGACACGCGCAGGTAGGTGATTGTCCTGCCGAATGAATCAGTTAGGCTTGCCGACAAAATGCCCGCTCCTTCCGCCGGATTTTTCGCAGAGGCGGATGTTGCCAATCACCATAGTTTTGTCGATAGCTTTGCACATATCGTACACCGTCAGCAACGCCACCGAAACGCCCGTGAGCGCCTCCATTTCCGCGCCCGTTTTACCGGAAAGTTTTACCGTGCAACGTGCTTCTATTATGTTGCTTTCCACGTCGTCTGTATCGAGTGAAAAATCGACGGCGCACTTGTCAAAGTTGAGAAGATGGCACAGGGGGATAAGCTCTGCGGTTCGCTTGGCGGCGCTGATTCCCGCGATTCGCGCCACGCCAAGAACGTCTCCCTTTGCGGCAGTCCTGTCCCGCACCGCTGCCATAACTTCGGCGCCAACGGAGATTTCCCCTTTCGCTGTTGCGCTACGGCTCGTTGTCTCTTTGGCAGACACATCCACCATTACCGCGTTGCCGCTATCGTCAAAGTGCGTAAACCCGTTGCCGCTCATCGCTCCCCCTTTGTAAATCTGATTATAATATAGGTTTTTATGCTGTAATCATTCTAGAGCAACTTGCTGAAAAAAACAATCAAAGCGCAATTAGATTTATACCTGCCACTCAGGCGGGGGCACGGAAATCAATTTTCAAAATTCCTCTTCGATGATAAACTAATTCAATGGACAATATCGCAAAGATACATGGGTATTTTGCGGAGATACAAACCATCATGGAACACAACGGCTTATTACAGCGTGGGGCAGGCATTGACGGTCGTGATACTCGGTTCCCTGTGCGGCTTGCGGAATGTCAGCCAAATCAACCAGTAGTCGGAAACCAAGCGCGTCAGATATTTCCTGCTCAAACTCATCGAGCATTCTTCAATGAACTTGTGCCTTACAAAGTGGGTGCAGTCAATGCTCAGTGGATCTACCAAAGGACTGACAATCTCGTGCGATGGAAAAAACAATACGCTCCACCGCAAAGATGGAGAACTACGAAAGCCCGCTGCACATCATAAGCGCGCACCTAGCGGAGATGGGGATAACGCTAACAAGCCAGAAGGTGGTGGGGAAAAGTAGCGAAATACCGGCATTGCGCCAGTCGCTGGAGGCTTTATCGGCTGAAGGTTGCATGATTGTCGCCGATGCACTGCATTGCCGGAGGGAAATGGCTGCACTTGTCGTGAAAAAGAAGGCTGATTACCTTTTGAGCGTGAAAGATAACCAGGGTATGTTGAAACAAGACATCAAAGAGTATGTTCAGGATGATATGTTACGGAAGAATATGGATACCGCGCAGACGTGCGAGAAAAACGGCGGCAGGTTGGAGAAGCGCAGCGCCTTTGTTACAAGAGAAATCGACTGGTTATCGAGCAGAGATGAGTGGAAGAACCTGGGTTGTATCGGAGCGATATATAGTTAGAGTGAGTGCAAGGGCAAGGCTTCAGTGAATGGCGCTATTACATTTCCAGCAGGAAGTTGACGGCGGAAGAACTTTTGAAGCACTCACGGATGAAATGGTAGGTTGAATCGATGCACTGGCTTTTGGATATACACTTCGGCGAGGACTTCTGCCAGATTGAGAATGAAGGAGCGCAGCAAGTCTTGA
>WQZT01000053.1 GCA_009780595.1 Treponema sp.
CACATCCTGAAAGAAACGGCGGTCGGATTCGGACAGCGCGGCATTTCCCGGCTCCGGCGCGCCTGCACGAAACGCGGGAAGTTTTGCAAACTTTTCAAGGAAGGCAGATTTCTCTCCGCCCTCGCGCTTTTTCTCTTCGCGCTTTTTTTCCTCCGCCGCAACCTCATCACACCGCCGCGCCTTTACCGCGTGCACATCCCCGGTAAAGTAGAGCCCTTCGTGCAGCAGCCCCCACGCCGCCCACGCCGTGCGCGGAGTAAAATCACCATACGCCAATTCAGCCAGCTCTTGCAGAGACACAGGCGGAGCTTCGCCCGTTGAGTCGGCGAGCAGTTCCCACGCTTCGCGGGCATTGCCGGAAGGCGCAGCATTTGCAAGCGCAGTTTCTTCCATAGTAGTAGCACGAGCAGTATTAACATCAGACAAATCGCTTGGAATTGCCGGCCCCGGATGAATAACTTCGATATCCTTATCCCGGACTTTGATTGTCTGCCCGCCGGCAACAGCAATGGTAATTTTCTCGCCATCATAAGCGGTAACCACAGCCGGGCGGTTTTTATAAATCACAAAACTTTTCTCTTTTATTTTCACGGCTCGATTGTATCACGAAACACCGCAAAGAATAAGCCTATGAGTGATTTTTTTAAAATACTCATCTTTCAAACAAAACAATCATAATATATAGTAGAATAATTCTAAATAAAATGGTAAAGTAATTCTACATAGTGGAGCGTAAATATGAACAACAGCAAGCAGGTAAAATCAAAATTGATTGTAAGTACAGCAGTTCTGGCAAGCGTGGCTCTAGCGCTTATGATTGTTCTAGTTAATGCAGTGCAAAATAAAATTGCTTTAACGGTGATCCTTGGCATCCTTATTGTAGCTCTGGCTGCATATTCTGTGGGGTGTGCTCTGTTTTTCGCAAAGAGTGTCGGCAGAGAAAGTTTTGATAAGGGAATGAGCCTTGTCGCGGAGAGTATACCGCTGACTTTTAGCGTGCTGAATCAGCAGGGGCAGGCTGTGTATTGCAACGAAGAAGCAGCACGGATGTTTGCTCTGAAAAATAAACAGGAGTTTTTGGATAGGTTATTTACTGATCTTATCCCCCAACATCAGCCTGACGGTACGCTGTCTGCGGAAAAAGCGGGGCGGCATATACAAACGGCGTTTGCAACCGGACGGGATAATTTCCAGTGGTGGCAGCAGACGCTCGAGCGCAAACCGTTCCCCATCGACGTTACCGTTGTCTCAGGTGAGATTCACGGGCAAATGCATCTGTTAGTGTACAGCAAAGATTTGCGAAAAGATCACGAAGCCAAAATCAAGCAAAAAGAATTGACAGACAGGATTCAGGGCGTGATGGACGCTTCGCCGTTGCTCTGTGCTGTTTTTGATGACGAAGGAAATGTCCTTGATGTAAACCATGCGGTTTTGGATATATTTGGGATACAGGACAAGCAGATTTTTATGGATAACTTTAAAGAGTTTTTGCCTGATTTCCAGCCGGACGGCAAGCCGTCATTTGCGAAGGGTGTTGAGTCGCTGAAAAAAACGCTTGCAGAAGGAGGTTGCCGTTACGAGTTTGTCTATCAGTATAAAGGTGGCGAGCTCATTCCGACTGAGGAAATTCAGCGGCTCATAACAGTTGAAGGCCGCAATCTTATTATTTCATACAGCCGCGATTTGCGCGAGTTTTATAAAATTAAAGATAAGGAGATGCTCGTTCAGCAGTCTCCATAGTTTGATGGAACAATTGAACGGTCATGTAAATGAACAGGCCGCCGCTGTTACCGAGTCTGCCGCTGCTATCGAAGAGATGGTTGCGAACATTCAATCTGTTACAACATCTTTATCGAGAAACGCCGACCATGTCGGCAATCTGCAAGTAGCGTCAGAGGTTGGGCACACCAGTCTTAACGAAGTTGTTTTTGATATTCGGGAAATTGCAAATCAATCTGCGTCGCTGCTGGAAATAAACACGGTAATGCAAAACATTGCCAGCCAGACGAACCTGCTTTCGATGAACGCCGCAATCGAGGCGGCGCACGCTGGGGAGGCGGGCAAAGGCTTTGCCGTTGTCGCCGGGGAGATTCGCAAGCTTGCGGAATCTTCCAGCCAGCAATCAAAGACGACGAGCACGGCGCTTAAAAAGATCAAGGGCGCGATAGACAAGATGACTCGCTCGACAGAAAACGTGCTGGATAAGTTCAACGCGATAGACGATGGCATCAAAACAGTAACCGAACACGAGCGCGGCGTTCTCAATGCAATGGAAGAGCAGAAAGAGGGCAGCCAGCAAATCCTGCGAGCTATCGGGCAGTTAAGCGACATTACCCAACGGGTAAAAAGCGATACCCAGCAGATGGTGAGCCAGCACGAGGAAAATTAAGCGTAGAGCTGTTTTGCCTCGGCTCGAAGGTTTCTATATCCACGAATCAGTTTTTGCTGCTAACCAGCTACCTTCAGCCGCCAAGCAACTGTGCGAGTTTTGATTCTTCCCCTGCGGACATCGACAGGGGAAGGATGAGCGGCTCAGTTGGCGTGGGCGGGATGAGAAAGCCGCCTTCCAGAAATCGCCGAAAAAGCACCGCGTAGTTTTCCCCTGCTATTTCCGGCTCCACCGTTGAGATGTAAATTCCGCGCCGTACCCACGTACGTTGCCCTGCTTGCCGCGCCGTTGAAAGCGCCTTCCGCACTCTGGGATAATTCGGCGACTTGCGGGTGGCGCGGGCGGTCTTTACGGCGGCGGCGAGGTTGTGCAGGGCGCGGGTGGCGGCGGCAAGCAGCATCGGCGGGATGAGATCGCCGGGCGGGAAAGGTATTTCCACGCCGGGCGGGAAAGGTATTTCCACGCCGGGCAGGAAAAGCGTTTCCGCGCCGGGCGGCAGAGCCAGCACCGCCGGTCCCAGCGGGCAGGGTAAAACTGGTACGAGGGCAACGGTGGAATTGTCCGCCGCGCTGCCATCGCCGCCGTCAGCCGCCGCGAGAAATGGCCGCCACAGTGAAACCTTCGGCGGTTCGCCGCCGCCCTGCGTTGCGGCGAATGGCGGCGCAACGGCGGGATCGTGCAACGGCGCGGTTGCTTCTGCGGCGGTGATGAGCCCTGCATCTGCCAGTGCCCGCCGCAAGGAGCTTTCGTCACGATACAGGCGGAAATTCCTGGCGGGGAAAAACTCGCGCAGGGCTTTGATACAACGCCGTTGCAACGGATGCGGCAGGGGGGTGAAAAGCCCGCGCTCTGCGGCGTTCTTCATCTCTGCCAGAACTTTCGGCGGCTTGTGTCCAAGAACTGCCCTGCCGCCCCAGCGCCACAGATCGGTGATTCGCTTTCCGCCTTCGAGGTACAGGTGAAAATCCCGCGCCCGCAGCACGTTGGGCAACAGTTCAAGCAAAGCCATTCCGGTGTGAGCCATTCAATCCTCCCGTATCTTCGTATAGTGCGAACTTTGATGGTGGCTTAGAAACTGCTTCTCCTGCCCGCTCTCAAACCTCACCTTAACAACCGGCCCGTCTGCGCTTTCGCGGATCTGCTGGATGTATCCATAGCCGTTGTCGTCGTGGTACACCTTATCACCGAGCGACCATCGGCCATCAGAGGACGCTTTGTTCTGCGGGTAGCCGTTGGGCGAATAGCCGCGCTGCAGTTGCTCGCCGCGCCGCTGAGTGTAAGCACCGTCAGTGTTTGCGCTATGTGTCGCGGAAAAGCCGGCGGCAAATCCGTACGGCGCGTTGCCAACGATACGCAAAGTGTCGCGATCAATCTCCCTCAGAAAAACAGACGGCTCCATCGGCGAGGTTCTGCCATACATCCGCCGTTCCGCGCAAGACGTCAAATACAGTTCGTCCATCGCTCTGGTAGCTCCAACGTAAAAAAGCCGCCGCTCTTCTTCGAGATCTTCGTCATGCTTGTCGTCTCTGGGAAAAATCCCCTGCTCGATACCGGTCATAATAACACGGCGGAACTCCAGCCCCTTCGTGTTGTGCAGGGTGATGAGCGTTACCGCGTTGTTGTCATCGGCGGCGTTTTCTCCCATTGAACGGTCAAGCTCGATGTGCTCGAGAAACTCCAAAAGCCCATCCTGCGAGGCGGCGTACAAGCTGGCGGCGTTGGCAACTTCCTGCAAGTTTGCCAGCCGCTGGTTGCCGCTGATTTCATCGTTCGTCAGGTGATACTCGGCAATGCCGCTTTCCTCCGCCAGCGCAACCACGCACGCCGAAAGCCCTTCGCCTGAGCGAAGACCGGAAACGGACTTCGGCGGTTTTCGGCTGGCTGGCTTTTCCTCACCCTCATGCTCGTCGTTGTCTGCTGAATCTTCGGCAAGCATAGCGCGACCAGCTTCGACGGCTTTCAGGAACGCGGCGATTCCCGCACCCGCTTTGGAAGATAACTCGTGCCGCATGCTCTGCGCCGTCAGCGCTAGATTTGCGCCCTGCGCGCTGTGCGGCTGTGTGTCAAAATTGACGCTAAGTTTAAGGCTCATCGCCTTTTCGATGATGCGGCTCACTGTTGCAGGCCCTACGCCGCGGCTCGGTTTATTCACCATGCGGCGGAAGGCAACTTCATCGCGCGGGTTTACCAAAAAGGAAAGCAGCGCCAGCGTATCCTTCACTTCTTCCCGCTCGTAAAATTTAAGCGAGCCAACGACGCGGTACGGAATCTTCCGGCGCAGAAACTCCGTTTCAAATCCCAGCGACTGCGCGTTCGTTCGATAGACGATTGCCCAATCTGAATAGGGAACAGCACGGGCGTTTTTGCCAGCAGTCCCAGTGCCGATGAGTTCCGCGCAGAATGCCGCCTCCTCGTCTTGATCGGGCAGGAACGCCAGCACCGGCATCTTGCCGTCTCCGCGCTCGGCTCTGAGCGTTTTGCCCAAACGCCCCGTGTTGTGATCCACCACCGAAGCGGCAGCTCTCAAAATGGGCGCGGTGGAACGGTAGTTTCGCTCGAGCCGGACAATATCTGAATTGGCAAACGTTTCGGGGAAGTCAAGAATATTTTGCACCTCCGCGCCGCGAAAACTATAAATAGATTGATCGTCATCGCCCACCACGCACAGGTACGCGCCGGGACTATACAGCTCGCTCAACAACTGCGACTGTGCAATGTTGGCGTCCTGATACTCGTCAACCATAATAACGCGGAAGCGCTCGCGGAAACGCCGCGCCACTTCAGGCACGCCGCGTAAAATCTCCACCGGCTTTTTTATGAGGTCGCCAAAATCAACATTGCCGATACGGTTGAGCCGCTCTTCGTACTGCGCGTACGCCGTTCGGAATTTCGCGCGTGGATCGATAAGGTCGATTTCCGGATCATCAGGCGAAAGAAAATAATCCTTCGCGCGGGCAATACTGTTTGCAATCGATCGGAGCTCCGCGCGCGGCTCGCCTTCTAAAATCGCCGCTAAAAGCGCAAGGCTGTCATCATCATCATAAATAACAAAGTTAGACGAAAGCCCGCCCGCCGCTCCGTTGCGGCGTAGAAACCACGCACCGAACGAGTGAAATGTCCGCAGCATAGCATTCGACGCGCGTTCGTCAATGAGCCGCGCCCGCTCTGCCATTTCCCGCGCAGCCTTGTTCGTAAACGTTACTGCCAAAATCGAGCGGGGATCAACGCCCTGCTCGCGAATGAGCCACGCGATCTTTGTCGTGATAACCCTCGTTTTCCCCGACCCCGCCCCGGCAAGAATCAACAGCGGATTGCCTGTGTGCAACACTGCGCGGCGCTGCTCGTCGTTGAGAACATCAAGGTAGGAAGGGAGCTGTTCTGTCATGATGATATACCACGATACCCGATTTTCAACAGAAAAGAAAGGTCGTGCTGTAGCGCATACTATCAACGAAACCCACTCATGGTGCATACTTGAGTATATGAGTAGTATTTATTTGTCGAAAGCTGTTTTTTCAGATATATACCGCCCCAATGCAAAAGTTGTGCGTTTTTTGCTTGTTCTGGTTTTAACTGGAGTTGCCCACGGTTTATACCGCGGCGTACAAGATAATTACCTTGCAGAAATCATCCACGTTACACCGTTTCAACGCGGTATTGTCGAGTTCTTTCGGGAACTACCAGGATTGCTCTTGGTGTTCATCCTCGCCGTCATGTACCGTTTTGCGGACAGCCGCGTTTTTAAGACGGGCATTGCGCTGGTAACGGGAGGCATGGTTGGGCTTCTGTTTAGCACAGCCAGCCCACGCCTGATGTCGATGTTTTTCGTGGTGCTGTTTATGGTCGTGCAGAGTGTGGGCGAGCATATCATCATGCCAATTCGGGCAACAATCTCCATGGATATTGCAAAGCGCGAAAAAACCGGAGCATCGCTTGGGATGACTAGTTCGCTCATGCACCTCGGGCATATTCTTGGCTTTGTTCTTATCATCCTCCTGTTCTTCACGCTTGGACAGGCAGGCATTCCTCGCGGCGATATTTTCGGCTACCGCATTGCATTTGGTCTTGCTGTCGGTCTTATGGTTGCCGCATTGCTCGTAGCTCTTGCCTTGCAGGAAACTACGCTGAAAACGCCGCGCCGCCGGTTTTACTTTGCAAAGAAGTTCAGCACCTACTACATGCTTGAAGTTTTTTACGGCGCGCGCAAGCAGGTTTTCCTCACCTTTGCGCCGTATGTGCTCATTCTTCAGTACGGAGCCGATCCGTCAATTATGTCGCTGTTGTACGCAGTGTCCGCCGGTTTCGGTATACTGTGCAGCCCGCTTATCGGCAGACTCATCGACCGAATCGGGTACAAAGCGGTCATGGTAACCGATACGATTGTACTTGTCGGCGTTTGCTTTTTGTACGGGTTTTCCCACCGCCTGTTTGCGCCGGGCATCGCATTTATCGTTGTGTGCGTCAACTTCGTGCTTGACTCGATTATCTCACTGGCAAGTATAGCGACCAACGTGTATGTCAAACGCATTTCATCGTCGCAGGAAGAAGTCGCCTCGACGTTATCGACAGGCATTTCGGTAAACCACTTTATCAGCATAATCATCGCGCTTATCGGCGGCTGGGTGTGGAAAGTCATGGGGATCGAAACGCTCTTTATGATTTCGGCAACGCTTGGACTTATCAGCAGTGTATATGCCGCAACCATCAAAAAGACCGAGGAGTACGTACCTGCTGGAAGCGGTTGAATTACACGGAAGAGGTAAGATTTTTGTAAGACGATGTGCGCTCTTGCAAATATTGGTCATTTAACGTACATTAAAGGTGAGTTGGAGGGAAACCATGCCAGATGTCATTGGTAAAGTAATCAATTTTATTTCGAGGGACACTACGCCTGCTTCCGACAAAGATATTTTACTAAAACAATTGAACAAAGAGATCGCCCAAAATAAATATGCCAAGTTTTTCCGTGTCAAGCAGCGGGAAGTTGACGCATCGTTCGCGCAGTATTTTTTTAATATCTATCAGGTTGTTTACCCGCTGCAAACTTTTTTGAAAAATCCTGAAAACGAAGCGAAAATCAAACAGATTACGCTGGAAGCTTTTTTGGATAAATCGATAAAAGATATGGTAAAAAAACTCAGCCCGGATGTAATTGCGGATCGCAGGAGAACTGCCGGAGCTGAGCTTGCAGACCAGCTTGGGCAAGAATTATCCAACCTGGTTTCCAATTTTGACTCTCCAAAAATTGCCGAAGCGGATTGGTGCTACAACCTTGTACGATTGTTGCGGCAGTTTGTGCTTTTCAATTTTTGCGCCTTGCTTAAAAAATTCGACCCTGAGATGAGGGAGGGCGATTTTCAAACGTTGCCCAAGTTCACCGAAGTGGAAGCGAATTTCATTGCCCCTGAATTGGCAACGTTTATGTCCGTTATGCCCGACACTGAAATAAGCAGCAACTGGAAAATGGTATTCGAGATTTTCAAGTATTGCAATGGCGGAGTCGACGTTATTCCTCCTGTACAATGGAACAATTTGCTGAGCAGTTTAAAAGATATTAATCAATCGAAAATCCTTGATCTCATCGGAAAGATGGCAGTGGGCAATCCCATCTGGGAAGTTAAACGTACCATTCCTGAGCACAAGGCGCTGTCCGCTGAGTGGTTGGAAATTCGCTGCGAGGAAGTTCACGCTGCTATTTCAGGAATACTTGGCAGTCAAAAAAATGCCCAGGTAAACGCGCTTTCGACTGCAGTTTTTGGAGCAGGTGAAATCACTGCGCTTGAATTTTATACTGTTGCGAAAGAAAGAATTCTGCTCGACAAAGGGCTTGAACATTTTGTCTACGCTCCGGCGCTGGGGCATTTCCTGGCGTTTATCCGTGAGTATATCGAAAGGGAAATTCAGGAACTGTGCGATATACTTCTTGTTCGCGGGCAATGGACAGATATTGTCGCATCGCGGGCAATGTCCGAAAGTTACCACGAAGTTATTGGCATTACCAAAGAAATACTTGAGCTTGACGAGAGCCTTGATGATAACGGCAGCAACGGTGCGCGTTTGCGGGGTGCGTTGCTGAGGGTTGATCGCGATAGAACGCAACGGCGTTACATCAACAACATTATCAGTTCGGTGAACGAAGAGGCGCTGAATATTCTTAACCGGGCAACTCCTGCGCTGATTGTTGTGGGCAAGCATTTTAAGATGCTGATGAACGACATTAATAAAAAGCCGTCTGAGCTTATTATGAACTGGAAGGAGCTGGCTTCGTATTCCAAGTTGCCGATGTCCCAGAGAATTACTGTGATGTATCAAAAGATAAACTACTTCGTGCAGTTAATGGTTTTGGAAACGAAGCCGCTGGAAGAATAGCGCGTTTGCCTATGGCAGTTTTGCCATGTTCCAGTATTGCTCCATCACTGCAAGGTTGGCGGCGTTCATCTGAGCGCCGCTTTTTTTCATCCGCTTCTCCACGAAATTGAAACGCTCGGTGAACTTGGTGTTTGTCCGCTGGAGGGCAACTGACGGCTGAACGTTAAAAAAGCGGCAGAGATTTATCACCGAGAAAAGCAGGTCGCCCAGTTCGCCTTCCAGCGCGTCTGCCGAATCTGTCGTATCTGCCGCCGCGGCAGACTGAACTTCTTCCAATTCCTCTTTAACTTTGTCGATTACCTGCGCCGCCGTTGTCCAATCAAACCCGACTGTGGCGGCTTTCTTCTGGAGCTTCCACGCCCTGTCTAGCGGAGGAAGTCCGCGGCGCACTTCGTCAAGAAGGCAGTCTTTTGGTTTGCGGCCTTCCTGTTCCACTTTTATCTTTGCCCAGTTTTTGAGAATTTCCTCGGTTGATAGCGTGGCGGCTTCTGCGCCG
>WQZT01000054.1 GCA_009780595.1 Treponema sp.
ATAGCAGCACACCAGGGCTTTGACAGCCCAAACGCTTTGCCAATAGTTTATTATCTCACGCGCTCAGAATGCTGTCAAGGCATTTTCTGGGAAAATGTCAAATTAGGTGGCATAAAAGCATTATTCTTGCTACTTCCCTAGCATCTCTGTGTGAGTGCCTGTTCCAAAAAGATAGAGAATCATATCAGTGTTCCGCTTCTCGTACACCAGCAGCCAATCTCCTGCGCCGAATCATTCCGCTCTCACATCCTCTCGTAAACGTGCGCGCGCCCCTTTCGCCCGGTGCGTTGCGTCAGCCCAAGCTTGGTTAGCACGTACAGCGTTTTTTCCGCCAGCACCTTGTCGATTCCCGCCTTTTCCGCAAAGGTACGGACGGTAAAACTCTCGCTCTTTTTGAAGGGAATAAAACGGTTGTAATCTTTGGGCTTTGCCAAAACCAGCGAACCGCGAACTGCTTGCAGCGTTTTTCCGGTGATACTGACCTTCTTGCGCCGCCACGAGCCTTTGCCGTCGTTCTCCCTCCGCTCAACAATTTCGACAAATGCCAGTTCAATAGAAAAGTTTTTGAGCAAGGGCAACAGCGGCGCGTACATAAGCGCGTAGAATAAATCCCACTCGCTACCTTTGCGGGGGCTTTTGCGTCGGTGAAGGAGAATACCGGAAGTGTCGTACAGCTCGATGTATTTTTCGGCAATGATGGGATGGATAACCTTGATTTTGTGTTTCAGCGCGAGTTCCGCTACTTTTTCTTTCAGCGGGGCAAAGCTCCCGCACTGCACCTCGATAAGTTCGCCCCGGCTCGTTCGCCCATCGCAGATGTACCCCCCGACAGGGGCTTCCACTGCGCCCTCGCTGCCCGTATAGTGCAGCTTCAGCGCCTTGTGGAGGCTGCTTTCATTTTGTGTTCCAATAGAACGTGGCGGCGCACAAAGGCGCGCAGCACTTGTGTCAATAGAAGCTTTCTTCTTGGCAGGCGATTTGTTCTTAACCGGAGCTTCTTGTAATGCGCGTATTTTCGTGGCAGCTCTTATTAATGAAGGTTTAGGTTTCGACATACTCCATAAGTTCCCGGGCGCTTAACTGCTCCAGATAATGGAAGATTTCGCTGCCGCCTTTGTAATCGTTGGTCGAAACCTTTTGCACGCGGAAAACAACCATCCGGTTTGTCGGCAGCGGCAGGTTCACAGGGTTCCCGTTTACATCCACCAGCTGGTTGAGCGGCAAGCGCCCGCGAATCTCCTGCGTGTCCCCTTCAGGAAACACGATAAAATAGTCAGTCATAAACATAAAAAGAGCATACTATTCCCTTCACTGAAAAGCAATAACAAGATTTACCTACATAAATATTAAGGTCTTTTGTTAAAATTTCGCTACTATTCATAACATTTTCTGTTGTTTTGCGCTTGACAGTTGAATTCGTTCTGTGCATACTATAATGTAGTATAGTGTCAAATTGTGGGAAAAAGTAGAAAAGTTTAGGAAATCGTGGGAATGGAATTGAAAACCGGATCAGCCGAAAGCACGCTTGATGACAAGGGGAGGGTTAGTATCCCCGTGCGCTTCCGCGAACAGTACCAGGATAAACTGGTAATTACGCGGGGCATGGAAAAGTGTGTCTGGGTGATGACGTTTTCGGTGTGGGAACGCTACGAGCAGGATTTGCGCGCCCGTAGCAAAGAAGAGAACCTGAACGATGAAGAGTGGGATGTTCTTGAGTACAAGCTCATAGGGCATGCTCAAGAGGCTGAGCTCGACAAGTCCGGGCGCATCGCGGTTCCACCCACGCTCCGCAAGTATGCAAACCTGTCGAAGGATTGTATGGTGATTAACGGGAAAAACCGGCTTTCGATTTGGGATTGCGAAACCTTCGAAGCCTACCTTGATGGAAACGAGGCGGTTGCCCGCGCTGCGATGAATAAATTGGGCGCACAGGACATTTTTAGAACTGGTTAATAATGTAAAAAACTGAAGTTTCAAGGGAGCTGAAGCATTCAGGCACGTTGATTGGGGGGAAATGTATGAACGTGGTTCACATGTCGGTATTACCTGAAGAAATACTCAAATACCTACCTCCCCGGACAACCGATCATCTGATGGTGGATGCTACGCTGGGGGAGGGCGGCCACTTGTTCGCTTTTCTCAGCCAGTTCCCCCATCTGAAAGCTGTCGGTGTTGATGCCGACCCTGAAATTATGAAGATCGCCCGCCAGCGGCTTGCACCGTTTGGCGAACGGGTGCAATTTTACGGGGGCTGGTCGCACGATTTTTTTACCGAGTATCCTGCTCATTGCAAACGCCCTGACAGTATCCTCATCGATACTGGTGTGAGTATGTATCACTACCTGAAAGGCGGGCGGGGTTTTAGTTTCCGCTTCGATGAGCCGCTGGATATGCGGATCGATGTTTCAAGCGGGTTGAGCGCGGCGCAGTTGATTGCGCGGCTTTCGGAGAAGGACCTCGCGGATCTGCTGTATGTCAACGCAGAAGAGCGCTACTCGCGTCGCATTGCGAAGGCGATTTGCGAGGCGAAAGAGCACGGGGCGATAACAAGCTCGGTGGTGCTGGCGGAAATTGTCGAGCGGGCGGTTCCGGCGGCGTACCGGCACGGGGCTATTCACGCGGCGACAAAGACGTTTCAGGCGTTGAGAGTTGCCGTCAATGGCGAAATATCGCGGATGGAAGATCTGCTGGAATCGGCGTTTCGGGTTTTGGAAGTTGGCGGGAGGCTTGGGGTCATTACCTTTGATTCCTTGCAAGACCGGATTGTCAAGCACTTCTTCCGCGAGAAGAACAGGGACTGTATATGCCCCCCGCAATCGCCGATATGTAAATGCAGGGGACAGCGGTGTGTTACCATCTTGACCCGCAAAGGTGTTGGCGCAACCGAAGGGGAGATTCGCAAAAATCCCCCTTCCCGCAGCGCCCGCTTCCGCGCAGTAGAAAAAATCTTGGATGAGGTTGAAGTATGATTATGATCAGGCGCTATGTACTTTTTTATTTTTTTGTGCTTTCTATTCCTTTTTTCCTGGGAATCGTTGCCTGGCAGTCCGCCCGCTTTGCGGAACTGGAGAGAAATGTCAGGTGGCTTGAAACATCTCAGGAAAATTGGGTGGAGGATAATAGAAGGCTGATTGCAGGAATAGCAGTGCTTTCCTCGTCAGCGAGAATTGGGCAAGTGGCAGTGCAGGACTTGGGGCTTACGAAAATACGCCCGCAGAATGTTCTGCAAATAAGAATCGAGCCGGGGGAGATGGGACCGTAAATGAACGATAGTTCGCATTTAATGAGCTTACTAGAACTTTCCCGCGCTGTTGGGGGGCGTTTGCTTTCCGGAGGGGAAGAGCAGCCGCCCCGCACGCCCCCAGCCAGCCTGCAATCGGCGGGCTTTTTCTCTGTCTGCATCGACTCCCGCGCTGCTAAAAGTGGCGCGTTGTTTGTTGCTCTGCGTGGAGCGGAGCAGGACGGGCACCGCTTTGTACAAGCGGCGTTTGATCGAGGCGCGGTTGCGGCGTTGGTGGATTTCCGTGCGCTGGAAGATTCGAGCCTCGGCCTTGCCGCTGTGGCGCAGAGCCGCAACTGTGTGCTTGTCGCCGTGGACGACACGTTGAAGGCGCTCCAGAGCGCAGCGGCGGCGTACCTTGCGCGGTTTCCCAAGCTCGTGCGAATTGGGATTACTGGCTCTTCGGGAAAAACGACAACCAAAGAAATCGCCGCCGCTATCATCCGGCAGGAAAAGCAGGTTGTTATGAACGAAGGCAACCTGAACTCAGAAACCGGGCTGCCGCTTGCGGTGTTCAACGTGCGCGAACACCACGAAATTGGCATTTTTGAAGTGGCAATGAACAACCCCGGGGAAATTGCGCCCCTTGCGCGGGTGTTAAAGCCGCATATCGTGTTAATTACGAATATCGGCGTGGCGCACATTGGGCAACTGGGTTCTCGGGACGCGATTGCCCTCGAAAAGAAACAGGTTTTTTCGTATTTTGACGGGAGCAACACCGCGCTCATTCCCGCCGAAGATGATTACCGCGATTTTCTTGCCGAAGGCATTGCGGGCCGCGCGGTTTTCTACGGGGAGCATTCGCTTGCAGATTTGCGCGGCGTGAAGGATATGGGGCTTGAAGGAACGGAAATCAATTGGAACGGGCAAAGCGTACGATTGCGCCTTCCGGGAAAGTTCAACCGTGCAAATGCGTTTGCCGCCATCTCGCTGGCGCAGGAACTGGGGGTAAGTTCGCAGTCGGTGTGCAAAGGGCTTGAATCGGTGCAGGCGCTTTTTGGCAGGGGGGAAATTCTCCGCGGGCGCACAACGCTCCTGCGTGATTGTTACAACTCGAACCCTGCCAGCGCCGCCGCCGCCGTTGAGTTTTGCGATTCCCTTGAATGGAAAGAAGGGCGGCGGGTGTACATAGTCGGTTCGATGTTGGAACTTGGGGAAATGGCGGAGCGGGAACACGCCACGCTTGGCAAGCAGCTTGCATCCTGCAAGGCGGATATGCTGTTCCTGTACGGCAAAGAAATGCAAGCAGCCGCCGCTGTGCTGAAAAACGGGGCGATCCCCTGCTTTCACACTGCCGCCATCGACGATCTTTCCCGCGCAGTGGATGCGTATATCCAGCGCGGGGATTTGGTACTGCTGAAAGGTTCGCGTGGCGTTGCACTGGAAGTGCTGACAGATATTCTTGTTGAAGGAGGAGGCGCGTAATGTTTTTAGAATTTATCCACCCGCTTGTCGCGTTCTTCACTCCGTTCAACGTGATTCAATACCTCAGCTTCCGGGGCGCGTATGCCGCCATCACGAGCTTGCTCCTGTGTTTTATTTTTGGCCCCCGCATTATTGCGGCGCTGCTCCGCTTCAAAATCGGACAATCTGTCCGCAAGGACGGCCCGCAAAGCCACCTGAAAAAAGACGGAACTCCGACAATGGGCGGCATTTTTCTCATCCTCTCAATTTTGATTGCCATGCTGCTGTGGATGGACTTTCGTAATTGGTACGTTTGGCTTGTATTGGGCGCACTTACCGCTTTCGGACTTATCGGCTTTTTAGATGATTACCTTAAGGTTGCTCGTCATAATTCCGCAGGACTTCCGGCGTGGGCAAAACTTATTTTTCAATTTGCCGTCTCCTTAACCATCGTGCTTATTTTGTACAATTCGAGCAGTGCGGAAATCACCTACCTGTATATTCCGTTCTTCAAAAACCCGGTGGTTGATATGGGGCGTTTGTGGATACCCTTTGCCGTGCTTTTGATTATGGGTTCCAGCAACGCGGGAAATATCACTGACGGCTTAGACGGACTTTTGGCAGGGCTCTTGATTTTAGTATTCCTCACCTTTGCAATCCTCACGTACCTTTCCGGGCATTTTACGTTCTCCAGCTACTTGGGAATTCCGTTTATTCCCGGCGCGGGCGAGCTTTCAGTTTTCAGCCTTGCCATCGTAGGAGCATTGATCGGCTTCTTGTGGTTTAACGCTACTCCGGCGGAAGTTTTTCTTGGCGATGTTGGCAGCCTTTCGTTAGGGGGCGTTGCCGCTGTTCTTTCCCTCATTATTAAACGGGAAATATTATTCTTTATTATTGGCGGTGTTTTTGTTTTAGAGATCGCTTCGGTAATAATACAAGTCGCAGTTTTCAAACTTCGGGGTAAACGAGTATTTAAAATGGCGCCGTGGCATCACCATGCCGAATTAAGCGGCTGGGCTGAAAGCAAGGTAGTAATCCGTTTTTGGATTTTGGGAGGGCTGTTTACGATTATCGCGTTATCCACGTTGAAAATCCAGTAATACACTATGAGTATACAATTTGATGCGGAACTGGCGGTTCCACGCCAGGGGACAGATCATCTTCTCGTCGCAAATATTTTGCTGCTTGCAGGGCTTGGACTTGTAACGCTGTATTCTGCGTCGTTTTCTTTTTCTCAGCGCTTTATGGGCGGCTCTCTGCAAATCTTGGCGCGGCAAGCGGCGGTCGGTGGAATCGGGTTGTTTCTTTTCTTTTCAGTTACGCTTGTCAAGCTGGAGCTGGTGAGAAAGCTCGTCAAACCGCTGGTACTGAGCGTTATCATTCTCTGCATTCTGACCTTTATTCCCGGCATTGGCATTATTAAAAACGGGGCAGCCCGCTGGATTGGAATTGGTGGCTGGAGCTACCAGCCTTCGGAGCTGGTCAAGATAGCATTGCCGCTGTACCTCGCCCATTTGTTCGACAAGAAAAAGGACAACCTCAACGATCTTGCGCGGGGCATTATTCCCCCCGCGCTGATAACGGGCGTTTTCTTCGTGTTGATTTTTTTGCAGAATAATTTTTCCACCGCCGTGTTTATTGCATTTAACGCACTGTTTATGTTTTTTATCGCGGGGATACGGGCGCGCTATTTTTTCAGCGCGCTGTTTATGTTTCTTCCTACGGCGGCAGTTTTGATTTTACAGAAGGAGCATCGCATACGGCGCTTTTTGAGCTACATTAAGCCTGAGTTTGAGCCGCTGGGAGCGGGCTTTCAGGTGAATGCTTCAGTTCTTTCGATTAGTTCAGGCGGCTTTTGGGGGCGCGGTATCGGGCAAGGAACGATAAGCGTGCCGGAGGTTCACTCCGATTTTATTTTTTCTTCGTTTGCCGCAGAAAAAGGTTTCTTGGGGATTCTCATGTTTTTCTTTCTGTTTGGAATTTTTGCCGTACGTGGCTATACTGTTTCCCTGCGGAATAAAAACACCTTTAACCGCTTGCTCGGTTGCGGGCTGGTAACGATGATAACGTCGCAGGTTCTGCTGAATATCGCCGTAACCTCCGGAGCGCTTCCGGCGACTGGCGTGCCGCTGCCGTTTTTCTCGGCGGGCGGATCTTCGCTGTTAACCACGATGGTGATGGCGGGGCTTTTGGTAAATATTTCCAAATCATCATCAAAAGACGGCGTTTCGTTTCGGCGTTGTAGCCGCAGTGAAAATTATTTGTCGGGGGAGGCTTGACAATGGACGGAGATTGCATACTTAACGAGGACACTGTCTCCGCCACACCACGGAGGCATGAAAAAGCGTTGAAAGTTATTATTATACTTGCCGTGCTTGCGTTGGGAGGGAAAATGATCTGGCTCATTGGAATAACTCCCTTTACTCCGCTTGCACGTATTGATATAGTCGGTACTACTGCTTTGTCGCGCGAGTATGTTCTTTCGACAGCGGGCATTACATCAGGTTCTACATTTTTTTCGATTGACACGAAATCTATGGAGCGCGCGCTTTCCAGTTTGCCAGCGGTTCAGTCGGCGCAAGTTTTCAGGCACTTCCCCGACCGCCTTCAAATTATTCTTGAAGGCCGCCGCGCAGTTGCCGTTGCACTGGTCAACGCTTACGGCAGAAGTGTTCCGGCATTTTTTGACAGCCAAGGTGTGATTTTTAAAATAGGCGAAGCGGATGCGGCATCTCTGCCAATAATCTCCGGCATCAGTATCGAAAATCCTGTTGTCGGGATGCGACTTCCGGCGGCGTTTGCCCCGTTTCTCATGCAGCTTGAAAAAATCGGCGCAACATCGCCTGAGCTGCTTGCATCTCTTTCGGAGATTAGAATCAATCCCCGATCGTTCGACGGTTTTGATTTAATTCTGTTTCCCGTTCACAGACGGGTTACCGTTAGAATAAACGAGTTAAACGAAGAGACTCTTCGGTATACTCTTTTGATGGTAGATGTAGTGGTTGCACGGGAGCCGGAAATCGTAAGTATTGACTTCCGCTCGAAAGTAGCTTCGTATGTTCTCAGGGGAGGGGGATCTTTATGAGAAATGGAGTTTTTGTGGTTGGGCTTGATATTGGCACAACCAAAGTGTGCGTCGTCATCGGTGAGGTAAACGAACACGGGATTCTCGAAATTACCGGGGTGGGAACAGTTCCATCCACAGGCTTGCGGAAAGGCGCGGTGGTAAATATTGAGGCAACGTTGAGTGCAGTTTCGCAAGCGATTGAAGCCGCCGAGATGATGAGCGGGTGTGAGATTCACGATTGCTGGACGGGTATCGGCGGCAGTCATATCGAAGGGATCAATTCTCGCGGTGTGGTTGCCGTAAACGGAAAGAACCGCGATACGCGCGAGATTGGTACTGACGAGATTGAGCGCGTGATGGAAGCGGCGAAAGCGGTGCTGATACCGATGGATCGCAAGGTGCTGGAAGTCATCGCACAAAACTATATCGTTGATGGTCAGCGGGGTATTTCTAATCCCCTTAACATGATCGGTGTCAGGCTTGAAGCCGAAGTGCATATCATCACCTGTTCAATGACGGGGGCGCAGAATCTTGTTAAGTGCGTTAACCGCGCTGGGTTTAAGGTGAATGACCTCATCCTGCAAACGCTGGCGGCTGGCCGCGCGGTGCTGACTCCCGAAGAAAAGGATCTTGGCGTTGTGCTTGTTGACTTAGGCGGCGGGACGACGAATGTGCTGGTGTACCTGGGCGGTGCGCCGTATTCCATCAGTACAATTCCGGCGGGCGGTGTTCAGGTTACCAGTGATATTTCGCTCATAAAAACCATTTCTTTTGAAACCGCCGAAAAAATTAAACTGGAAGCGGGATGTTGCTGGGAGCCTTTCCTCGAAGCTGATGACGAGATTATTGTGCCGGGAGTTGGCGGGCGTAAACCGCAAGTTATTCCCCGATCGCACATTCTGGAAATGATACGCCCACGCATGGAAGAAACGCTGAAGCTGGTGAACGAGAAGCTTGACAAGCTATCCCTTTCCCGGCCTTTGGGCGGCGGCATTGTGCTGACAGGCGGCGGTGCGAAATTATCAGGCGTGGCAGAGCTTGCTGCGAGTGTGTTTAACCTTCCGGTTCGGGTGGGGATTCCCCTGCCTGTGGGCGGCCTTGTGGAAGAATACCGCAACCCCGCCTACGCTACTGCCGTGGGGTTGATGTTGGAAGGCTACGATCGCGAACTCAAAAAAGGAGTGGTACAGCCTGGTGAATCCAGAGAGCAGCGCAGTGGCTCAATGCCATGGAATAAGCTGATAAAGTGGTTTAGACAAGAGTTCTTTTGATTTAAGGATGATTTAAGGATGATTTAAGGATAAGGAAAGAAGTTTTTGGGGAAATAGTAAGTGATTGGAGGGGATCATGAATTACGACGTACTTCTGGAAGAAGTAAAGGTAGAAAAGCCAGTATCAATAGCAGTTATCGGTGCAGGCGGCGGTGGTTGCAACGCGGTCGACGGAATGATCGAGTGTGGAATCAAGGGTGTGAA
>WQZT01000055.1 GCA_009780595.1 Treponema sp.
ACGCCACCCTGCTCGGCTTTTCGCCGCTGTTTGCCGCGATAATTTACTCAGTTCCCACCGCAATCATCGGCGGCGCGTCGTTTATGCTGTACGGAATGATCGCCGCAGTTGGAGTGCGTAACCTCGTAGAAAATCGAGTTGATATTGGCAAGACAAAGAATCTGACTATCATCGCGGTTATGTTTGTAACGGGGCTTGGGCTGCGCTTTGGGGAGACGATTACGTTCTCCATCGGGCAGACAAAAGTGCCGATTGATAGTATGGGCGTTGCAATCGCAGTTGTGCTGGGTGTTGCGCTCAACGCGATACTGCCGGAAAAAACATCTGAAGAAAAAGAGCAAGCCGCGCATTAACCGCGCTGGCGATTGAGGTTCTTCCGCCTGAGACGAGATGGAAGAACCTCGCGCTAACTACGTTACTTTTTGAGAACCTTGTACACGAGGTAGCTCATCAATTCGGCTGCGGGTGTCAGGTTTGATTCATCCAAATCAAAGGTGCTAGTATGTGCGCCGGAAGCCAGCGTGCTGCCAATCTGCACATACGTTCCAATCCCTCCGGCTTTTTGAACCTCGCTCATCATTTGCGAATAATCTTCGCCGCCGCCCAAATCTCTGAGTTTTTCGATCTTTGTGAAGTGCGGAATTTCCTGCGCTGTTTCGTACACCAAGTCAATCATCTCCTGGCTTGAGTCGCCGCTTTGCGAACCGCCGGTTACTTCGATGGAGTAGGTGCAGTTGTACATATCACAAGCGGCTTTGATAATCCGCTCAGATTGTTCCACCATATAATTGTTCAGTTCGCTCGTGATTCCCCTCGTCTCCATCACAAGCAGCGCTTTTGGAGGAATAACGTTGCGCCCTTCCCCCGCGACCATTTTGCCTACGTTGATCCGCGTCGTTCCATCTCCGTGGCGGCTAATGGCGTGGAGGTTAATTGACGCAACCGCTCCAGCAAGCAAAGCATTATGCCCGTCTTGCGGGGCAGCGCCCGCGTGAGCGCCCTTCCCGTTGATAGTTACATCCCACTTGGTAGAAGCCAGAAAGCCCTTTGTCCCGCACACAAGGTTGCCAGTTTTATCGGCCTTAATGCCGATGTGCATTCCCATAATATGGTCTAAACCTTTGACAACGCCAGCGGCAACCATCGGAGCCGCCCCGCGCAGACCTTCTTCGGCGGGCTGAAAAATAAACCGGACAGAGCCTTTCAGGTCGCCCTTCATCCCGGCGACAATCTCCGCAACCGCCAGGCCAATCGCCATGTGCGCGTCATGGCCGCACGCATGCATTGCCCCATTGTTAATAGAAGAAAAACCTTCTTGTATAGGAATGTGCGCGTTGTCTTTGGTCTCAGTAACATCATTGGAATCCATATCAATGCGGAAACCCAAAGCAGGACCATCATCAGAAAACTTCATCTCCGCCGTAAAAGCGGTCATACCGCCCGTCATCTTTTTTACAAGCTCCGGATCAGCTCCCTGTGCGATTGCCCGCTGCTGGTGCTTTTCAAGTTCGGCGGTGGCTGGCACACCCATCATCTGGCTTTTGTCAAGAACATCTTTGCCCATTTTTATGGTATAGCCCATTTTTTCGAGTTCTTTTATAGCAAGAGCCGCCGTGCGGAATTCTGTCCAGCCTGCTTCCGCGTGTTTATGAAGATCGCGGCGGCGCGCGATAGTTTTTTTCTCAATCTCCTTGCTTTTTGACGTTACATAATCCAACATAGTTTTCCCCTTTGTAACTATAACATAAACATAGTAACAACCGCCGCGATAATCATGCCGGGGCCGTTGCGCTTTGTTATTTCAATCGGGTTGACTTTTGCCAATCCCGCGCAAATGATAGCAGCTCCGGCGACAGGCGACATGGTGCGCCCTAAAGCTCCCGCCAAGCTCGCGGTTGTGCCGAGCGAGTCCATCTCCAGCCCGAATATAGCGGCGTGAGGAGTAATAGCGTTGTTGAAGGCGAGCGTTGCGGCATCTCCGGAACCGGAGAGAATGGCAACAAGCATTGGGCCGAACGTAGCGGCAACGGGTACAACAGCGTCAGAGCCTTCCATCGCGGAGATAAGCGCAGGCGTTAGCCCAATCGACTGCATCCCCGACGTGAAAACTGCCGCGCACGCGATAATACCAATAACTTCCGCGTAAGCCGAACCGATTCCGCTGAAGAAGTTTTTTGAAATCTCCTGAGGGTTTTTCAGGGATACGATTCCCGCTAAAATGATACCGATAAACATTGACTGGGGAACAGTAATTGCCGTTTTGACAAGTCCCACTGCGGGGCTTGTCAGTATGAGCAACGCCAACGGCACAACCGGAACAATGGCTTTCAGCGGATTTACTTTGAAGCCCGACAAGCCTTGGTTTACGCCTTCTCCTTCTGCACCCACATACCCTTTGTTTTCCTTGCGGATGAACGCGACAACCGTCAGCGCAACCGCGCCGATGAGAACGGCAGTGATAGTTTTCGGTGCGACAACTGCCACGATTTCCATAATTTCCATTTCGGCGAGATTGGCAACAAATACAACGTGCGCGCTGCCCGGACTCATCACGGAGCCAAATGTGCCCGCCATAACCGCTGAGGCAGCCATTGTCGGGCGTACACCAGCGGCAATCAGCGCCGGAATCATAATAGCACCGACAGCGGCGGAAACTCCTGCCGCGCTGGGCAAGGCAATGTTTATCATCGCCGTAACGATAGCTGTAGCCGGGATGAGTATCTTTTCGAGCTTTGTCATTGGCCGTACAACGGCGTGTATCAAATGCGAATCGCAGCCAGTTATTTTAAGAACATACGCAAAGCCCATAACGGTACATATAACCGGAACAAGCCCGCCGTTGATCATTGCGGCGGAAAAAGCTGTAACTGCGCCGAACGGTTTTCCACTCAATATCGCCATCAATGCGCCGGATGTAAACAAAACAAGCCGAACTTCCCACCGTTTAATTATTCCAACGATGGTTAGAATAACAATTAATCCCCCAACATAAACCATAAAAGCCTCCTCACAATAAAATAAAAATCCGCTGGCATATAACCAGCGGAAAATAACGCTCCTCTAGCGCCACTTCGCCATATCCAGCGTACCCATCCGCTTGGTCAGCACCGACAGGTACACAAGATCGCCGACAACGTTGATACCCGTTCGCCCCATATCGAGCAGCGCGTCAATCCCCAGGATCATCGCGTAGGCGGCAGCAGCGGCAGTTCCCGCCTCCACCGGCAGCCCGAGTTGAGTCAGCACCATCAGCAGCATTAATGCGCCGCCTCCGGGAACCCCAGCCGTACCGATGGTAGCAAGCGTAGACATTATCAGAACAATCACCATTTGGGATGCGGTAAGACCCTGCCCCCAAACGCTGTACGTCATAAACATAACAGCCGCGCCCTGATAAATAGCAGTTCCATCCATATTAATGTTTGCCCCCAGCGGAATCGCAAACGAGTACACATCTCTGGGCAGCCCCATTTTTTCCGCGCATTGCATTGTTACCGGCAACGATGCCGCCGAGCTTCTGGTTACAAATCCGGTAATAAAAGCCTCTTTCGCGCCCATAACAAACCGCCCGATGCTTAACCCGCCGATCATTTTAACGCAAATCAGAAGATACCAAACAACGATGTAGAACAGGTACGCGGAAAAGCTGGTTACAACCACCATCGCAAGCCCGCCGACAACGCGAGCGCCAGCAGTGGCAAACACGTGCGCTATCAACGCGAACACACCAATCGGCGCGTACTCCATAATGCCCTTAACCATCTTGATAATGATTTCCGCGCAACCGTCAAAAAAGTTGAAAACCGTTTCCGCCGCATTCTTTGTTCGTTCGTTGCCAGTTTCGCGCAGCATAGCAATGGCAGTTCCAAAGCAAATCGTGAAAAAGATAATCCCCAGCAACTGCTGCCGTGCAACAAAATCAACGATGTTGGTCGGGATGATATTGAGGAAGGTTTGCGACAAAGGCGGCGCTTCGGAAGCCTTCCCCGCGTATTCCCCAAAGTCCGCGATGCCCTTCAAGTCAACCCGCGGCTTGAAAATGCCGCCCGCAAGCAGCCCCGTTCCAACTGCGACAAACGAAGTAAGAACGTAGATAAGCATAACTCGAACGCCAACCTTGCCCAACTGCTTGGGGCTGACCGAAGCAGCGCCGACAACGAGCGTTGAAAAAATAACAGGCACCATAATCATAAAAAGAAGCCGGATGAAAATCTGCCCCAACGGCTGTACCCATACAATTTTTTCCTGAAAGATAATCCCTGCCAGCGCCCCCACAACGAGCGCGATGAGAATACGAACAAGCAGGTTTGTATTGAAGTACCACCCAAACAACCCGCTGCTCTTTTTCCCTGCATTTTCCATGATATTCTCCTTAAAAAAGTAATCTATGGATAAATGGTAAAGTAGTTTTCTAAAAAACACAAGTGAATTGTTTTTGCAGCGGGGACATCAATTTTTAAGAGCAAAATTGCCGCGCACCAACAAAAGCGCGAAGAGTCGTGTAAAGAAAAGGGGCTGTCTGAGAAGTTCTATTCAGACAACCCCTTCCGCAAAGCTTTTTTGTTTTTAAGTTAGTCTAAATCTTACCAGCGTGGAGATTTGGCTTTGCCAAATCTCCCTAGAATAAACTGCCATCGGCAGTTTATTCCGTGCTAGCCGTGGAGTTTTGCGTAGCAAAACTCCACGGCGAAATAGCCGTAGGCTATTTCGCCAGATACACTCGCCACGTTGTTAACTTATCCTTCTCCTGTACTGGAATATGTATTTTGCTGTCGGTTGACTCATTCCCCAATTGTCCATCACTATTCCTTCCCCACGCCCACAGCGTTCCATCGCTCTTTATTGCAACAGTGTGAGAGAAGATAGAAAGGGATGTGGATACTGAAGCCCAGGGCGCTGGGTTGCTGTCCACTTGTATATGATCACCATAGAAGCCACCGTTTCCTAGTTGCCCGTCATTGTTATTTCCCCACGTCCACAGTGTTCCGTTGCTTTTGATTGCTGCAGTGTACTCGCCTCCAACGGATACGGAAACCCATGTTGTTGACTTACTACGCTCTTGCAGAGGAATATTACTGGCACCTGATGTCCCTAACTGTCCCTCCTTGTTCGAACCCCATAACCACAGCGTACCATCACTTTTAATTGTCGCAGTGTGTGAGTGAGCAGCTGACACTGAAACCCACATTGTTGATTCGTTATTTTCCTGCACAGGTATACGACTCCCAGTGTTTGAGTTATCCCCCAATTGTCCGTATTCGTTTCCTCCCCACGCCCACAGCGTTCCATTACTCTTTATTGCGGCAGTGTGGTTGCTACTAGCAGACACGGAAACCCACGTTGACTTGCTATCTTCCTGTACAGGGACCATTCTTGAGGAGATTGAGTTATCTCCTAACTGTCCATACCAGTTCTTTCCCCACGCCCACAGCGTTCCATCGCTCTTTATTGCCGTAGTATGATCGCCACCAGCAGACACGGAAACCCACGTTCCGTTGCCAAAAACCTGTACGGGAACACGGCTGCTAGTTTTTAAGTTATCCCCCAATTGCCCGTAATTGTTATCTCCCCACGACCATAGCGTTCCGTCACTCTTTATTGCCGCAGTATGCTCACCACCAGCGGACACGGAAATCCACGTTCCGCCGCCAGAAACCTGCACGGGAACACTACTATTGGTAGTTGAGTTGTTCCCTAGTCCCTGCCTATTATATCCCCATACCCACAGTGTTCCATTACTCTTGATTGCCGCAGTCCAAGCACTACCAGCAGAATTCGCTGTGGACTGAAGTATAGTAAGAGTTCTTTCATCTGTGCTCTGTTGCTCATACCCATTCACAGCAACTTTTACAGTAATCTCGCTGGGCGTGGCATCCGCCGCCACCTTCAGGATTTTGCCGTCAAATCTCGTCTTCTCGTTTCCGGCAACGCTCCATGTTACTTCCAGCGGCACGCTCTGCGGCGTTACCGTTGCAGCAAATGCAAGTTCCAATCCTTGTGCAGTCAGTATATGGTTAGAAGTAATGACAACTCTTGGGTTCAATTTCCACGTTGCCGTTACTTCAACATCCGCGGCTGGCATTGTAAACGTGTGGTCTGCACCAATCGTCAATCCGTCTTCAGGCTTTATAACTGTCCAGCCGTCAAACCTGTAGCCGTCATAAGTGCCTTCAGTCAGAGTGATCTTCACCCCTTTCTTTGCCGAGTTTTCGCTTGCATACGAACCAGAGCCATTACCCTGATTAACAGTGATGTTCTTCGCGCCCAATTCCCACGTTGCTGTTACTTCAACTGCCGCCTCCGGCATGGTAAACGTATTGTCTGCAGCAATCGTCAAGCCAGCAGGTTTTACACTTGTCCATTTTATAAAGCCGTACCCTTCTTTCTCTCCAGCTTTGAGCGTTACCTTCGTCCCCTTCTTCGCCGTAGCAGGGCTTGCCGAGAAGCCAGTCCCGCCATCCTTGATGGTAATGGCATACGTTTCATTGCCGCTACCTGGATCGCCAGGGTCGCCGCACGCTGTAATGCCAAATCCGATAAATGCGAATGCGGCGAAGGTCAGTAATCCTTGCCGCACAGACGTAGTGTGTTTCATAAAAGCACTCCGTTTGCGATCCCCTCCCTTCAGACGGGTAATCGCACAAGGCTAAAGTCTGTCGACTTTAGTCTAGAATTACCCGCCCATACGGGCAGAGCTATATAAAGGCAGAACGCGAGCGGGTGGTAGGCAAACCTCCGGCGCGGCATCCGCCTGAATACCAAATAGAGAGAAAAAATGCAAAAAATACGAAAAAAGATGAAAAAGTTGTGGAAATCGTAAAAAACGACTTGACGGAAGATTAGCGTTTTGGTAAAATTTTTGCGTGCTTGCGTGCTTGCGTGCGGGAGTAGCTATGCCCTGTGCTCATCGCCAGCACAGCCGCCCCCGCAAAAAGCGTACTTTTAATCATAACAAAACTGTACCCCGTCCCCGCAGAGAATGTCAAGGGTAAAAGTGCTGTGCGCAAGGAAATAAATATTTACGCTCTAACAGATGTAATATGGATGTAATATGTAATATGGATAGAAAAATACACGCCAACCAGTACTGGAATTCGCCCCTAGCAATATGCCATCGAATATGCTAGCTTTAACTCGTATGGTTTCACCCCTGCAACGAATACAACGGTTCCTACCATTATCACTATTGCCACTGCTGGTATTGCTGACCTTTATCCTCAGCAGCTTGACAAGTTGCTCACCCCACGCGGATTGGGTAGAGTTTCGCGGTGCAGGCGGGCGCGGGGTAAGCCCGAACCGCATATCGCCGCCGCTTGGCATACGCTGGAAAATCCGCCTGCAAGACGACGGGCAGAAAATCGACTCTTTCAACCCGCCAGTAGTCATCGGCAACACAATTTACTTCGGCTCCGGAGACGGCAACTTTTACGCGCTGGATGCAGAATCAGGCTTCATGCGCTGGATCTTCAGAAGTGGCGCGGAGATCAACTCAATCCCGTACGCCGACGACCGCCGCGTTTACTTCGGCTCGCAGGACGGCAAACTGTACGCTCTGTCCCGCGATGACGGGCAGGAAGTGTGGAGCTTCCCCACCGACAGCCAGATCAACTCGCTCGTGCGCCGCTACAAAGATCACATCATTTTTGTCGGCGATGCAGACGCCGTGTACTTTCTGTCCCCCGAAGGCGAGCTGAACTTTTCCTTCGATAACCCCGGCTGGCTGCACTTCACCTTCCTCATCGCAGACGGCGTCATGTACTTCGCCACCGGGCCGCAAACCGATCAAGTCGGGCCATTCGACATCGAGCGGCGCGAATTCCTGTGGTTTCTGCCCTTTGACGAAACCAACTCAACCTGGTATTCAGTCGCATCGCTGCGGAACAACCTCGTGTACTTTGGGACAGCAGACATTCACAGCCGCTTTACCAACTTTATGCGCGGCACCGAACTCGGCTTTTACGCGCTCGATCGCAGAACCGGTAAAATAATCTGGTCGCGCACCGTCGACGGCGTGTTTCCCAGCGGCTGGGACATCTTTGAGCAGAGCGATTTCTTTGTCAGAAACATGTATATGCTTGATTTTATGTCGCCGGTAGTCTGGAAGAATTTGGTCATCTTCACCGGAGGCGATGCCGTCGCCCGCGCCTTTGACGCCAACACCGGAAAACTCCGCTGGGAACAACACTTCGACATGCCAATCGCCTCCTCCGCCACCATCGCCGGCAACCGCCTGTACTTCGGACTATATGGCGATTTTTACACACCTCCGCGCTTGGTGTGCCTCGATGCCCGAAGCGGCAAACTCCTGTGGTCAATGGAAACCGAAGGATCACTCCTCTCCGCACCCGTAATCGCCAGCAACCGGATCATCTTCGGCACAGATCGCAGCGTGTTCTATGTCTTGGAGCAAGTTTTCTAAGTAAGCTTTTTAATCTCTTGGGGTTTAATAAGTTTTAAACCGCGCATTTTCCCCCTTACCCCGCGCCCCGAAAAGATTTATACTAAATCTATGAAGAAGGAATTTCTCCCGTACGAAACCGTTCGCAACAACGCCCTGAAAATCGCGCACCGCATTTACCGCGAAGGCTTTGTCCCCGATGTCATTTACGTCTCCCTGCGCGGCGGCGTGTACCTCGGCAACGTCATCAGCGAGTACTTCAAAATTGTTCAGCGCACAAACCGCCCCGTGTACTACGCCGCAGTAGTCGCCCGCTCGTACACCGGTGTCGGCGAGGCGAGCAAAGTCAAAGTCGAAGGCTGGACATACAGCCCCGAGTACCTCCGCACCGGAGACAAAGTGCTATTGGTCGATGACATATTTGATTCCGGCAACACCATCAACCACCTGGCGAACATCATCATGGAAAAAGGAATCTCCCGCAACAACCTGAAAATAGTCGTTCACGATTACAAGTATTTCCACGACAAAGCGCAGCAGCACCCCGTTCAGCCGGATTACTGGTGCCGCAAGCACGAACTATCCGTCAACGACGAGGACATCTGGATACACTACTCCAGCCACGAACTCATCGGACTCACCGAGCAGGAACTCGCCGCGCGGTACTACACCGATGACCCTGCTCTCCGCGACGTCTTACACGTGATGCACAACGATGCTTCTCTGCGGAATTGACGAAGCCGGACGCGG
>WQZT01000056.1 GCA_009780595.1 Treponema sp.
CCAATCGGATGCCCCAGCGCAATCGCGCCGCCGTTGACGTTGACGATTTTCGGGTCAAGCCCCAGTTCGCCGATTACGCTGAGCGCCTGCACCGCGAACGCTTCGTTGGCTTCCACGAGATTGATGTCAGAAACGCTCAGCCCCGCTTTTTTCAGCGCTTTGAGCGTGGCGGGAATTGGGCCAGTCCCCATTATTTCCGGGGCGACACCAGCCGCCGCCGCCGCTCTGATTGTTGCCAGCGGCTTCAGCCCCAGCTCCGCTGCCTTCGCCTTGCTCATCAGCAGCAACGCCGCCGCGCCGTCGTTGATGCCGGAGGCGTTGCCCGCCGTTACCGAACCTTCCTTGTCGAAGGCGGGGCGAAGTTTCGCCAGGCTTTCAAGCGTAGCGCCCATGCGCGGGTATTCATCGGTGTTGATGACAACCGGGTCGCCTTTTTTCTGCGGAATCGACACCGGGACAATTTCGTCAGTAAAGCGCCCCGATTTTATCGCGGCTTCGGCGCGGTTCTGGCTTGCAAGGGCAAGTTCGTCTTGCCGCTCCCGCGAAATGCCGTATTTTTTTGCGACATTTTCCGCCGTAATACCCATGTGGTAGTTGTTGAAAACATCCATCAAGCCGTCATTGATAAGCAAGTCAACAAGCTTGCCGTCGCCCATACGCTGCCCCCAGCGGGCATCCTTCAGGGCGTAGGGAATTTGGCTCATGCTTTCAGTGCCGCCGGCAAGAACGATGTCGGCATCTCCCACCGCAATAGACTGCGCCGCCACCTGCACCGCTTTCAGCCCCGACGCGCACACCTTGCTGACAACGTATGCGGGCACTTCCACCGGCAGACCCGAACCTATTGCAACCTGCCGCGCAATATTTTGACCAAACCCCGCGCCGATTACGTTGCCGAACACAACTTCGTCAACCGTGCCGGGGCGCACCCCCGCCTTTTCCAGCGCGCTCTTCGCCGCGGCAACGCCCAGCGCAACGGCTGATACATCTTTGAAAACTCCGCCAAAAGCGCCGATGGCAGTCCTTTGGGCAGACACTATGACAACTTCGTTCATTGCTGTCTCCTTACGATAATGTTGTAATATTATGCCTTATTATATCATAAAATCGAAATATCATACAATCGAACCGTACAGACTGAGAAGAAACTACGCGTAACGGGAGAATTATTTTCTTTAGTAAATCAGTAACAATTATACCAGATTTTGCTTGACAAGTATGTAGTCCAATGATACAATGGAATTACCCCAATTGGACATATTGGACATATTGGACATTTGTGTCAATTGAGTAGGAATATTTTTTAACATCACGAGAGAACATAGGAGAGTATATGAAAACAACAAAATCAACAATAACCAAAAGTATAATAGCTAAAAGTATAAAAGCAGCATTTACTGCACTCTGTATCGTTGCGGGTTTGGTGTTCGCATTAGACGCGTGCAGCAGCCCAAACAATGACTATGAGGAGCAGGAGCCCATCATTCCACCTGTCGTTGTTCAAGTGTTGTTTGACCTTAATGGCGGTAGTGGGGGCAATCCTCCGGCATCGATACTCGTTAAGAATGGGCGGGTAGATCTTCCGGAACTTCCAAGTGGAGTTACGAAAAGCAGTGCTGAATTTTCCGGCTGGAGCAGGCAACAGAATGGCGGGACTATTTATCCGGTGCAGTCGGTTTTCCCTCCTCTGGGCAAGGAATCTGGCATCAGCAAAACTACAACACTGTACGCCGTGTGGAGCACTGGTGAGTTAAAGGTAACGTTTGAGCCCAACTTTGCTGGGGAAAATGTGCCGCAAAAGACAACGTGGCTTTATAGCAAAGGCGATGAAATCTCATTGCCGCCTTCTTTGTTTAATCGTGGCGACGATTTTGTTTTTATTGGCTGGTCTACAACCGAAGGGGCGCAGGATGCTGAACACGGAATCGGTGATAAGTATAAATTTGAAGAGAGTGTAGAAGACTTTTCTTTCTATGCAGTGTGGAGAAAGATGGTTAAGCTAGAACTCCACCACAACGATGGCTCAAACAGGGTGTACACCAGTTCTGTGCGGAGTGGGGCTAGTGCTAATCTTCGAATACTTCCCGAAGAAAACTTCCAGTTCTTTAAAGGCTGGCACACAAAGGAGGTCGCGGTCAGTACCAGTGAAGGTGTATTTGATATTGATTACCCAGTAGTACAAGTACAAGGCGAAGATTCTATTTCCATCGACGTGGGTGAAGATGATATAGTTTTATACGCAATATGGTATCGTCCGGAATATACCGTGAAGTATGAGCCGGGTGCGGCGGATGTTTCAGGCATTCTTGAGTCTGCAACGAAGAAGCGCGGCGAGATGATAACTCTTCCCAGCGAAGGTTTTTCTAAAGACTTCTTTGTTATCAACGGCTGGCGTAATAAGGATGATATTGACTCAAAAACGCACTTTCCCGGCGATGAATATCAGGTAATGGACCATATTACCTTTGTTCCAACGTGGAGAAAAGATGGCGCACAGCCAGTTACAATAATTTTTAATGGCAATGGCGGTAACGGCACCGGGGCTGCTCCGATTACAGATAAATTGCAGGGCGATACTGCGGCTCTTCCCGGCAAAGTGTTCGATGATAGGGGGAACCCTGACTTTCTCGTTATGACAGGCTGGGCGAAAAATTCTGATGGAACAGGTACGCTTTACGGTCTTGGCGGGCAAATAACGCTCGGTGATGATGAGGCAGACACTGTTACACTGTACGCTGTGTGGAAGGAACTTCCGGTTACGATTACGTACAACCTTAATGGCGGTGATACGCAGCCGCCAACGGGCAGTAGTGTGGATACGTTCTGGGGCAGGAAAATAAAACTGCATGATGGCACAGGCTTTAGAAAAAACTTCCATTACTTGCGCGGCTGGCATACTAATCCGGGCAGCGCGTCAGCAGAATTTGGCTTGGGCGCTGAAAACTACAGCGTTCCCAAAACCAATACGCCCTTGTACGCGGTGTGGGAAAGACCGAATTTTACTATAAGATTTGATACAAACGGTGGAACTGGTCAAACGGCGTCTATAACCGCTCTGTGGGGTGAAACAAGAAATCTTCCCACTGTGGGATCTGGCATTAGCTGGGAGTTCCGTGAATTGCTTGGATGGAGTAGCGCTCCGCTGGCCGTAGTAGAAGGCAATCACAATGTATCTGTTCCTTACGCCTTGGGTGCGCCCTTCGATATTCCTGAGAAGGATATTACCCTGTCTGCAATGTGGCGACACCCGGAAGACAAGGTGAAGTATGAAAAAAACACGGGAACTGGCCCCGATGATTTTTATTCCGTAGGGAAGCTCCGTGGGGAAACGATAACGCTTAGTTCTGGCGCAGGGTTTACCAAAGAAAACCGGGAATTGGTGGGGTGGCATGAATTACCAGATGGAAAAGAAAATACCAGCGGTTTTTATAAGCTAGGCGCTACCTACCAGCTTAAGAAGTCTCTTTCACTGTACGCTGTGTGGAAGCAGAATTTCTTCGCCGTAACATTCGATGCTAATTACCCCACCGACGTTCCGGATAATTATAAACAAGGCAGGGTACCAACGTTACCTCCCCAAGGGCACGGGGATTTGTTTGACTTGCCTGACCCACAAGCTACCGGACTTGCAGTTACAAGCTATCAATTCAACGGTTGGAGTGCCAATTCTCCGACAGGTGTTAGCTATCCTATCCCGAGTAAGGTTTCTATCTCTGCCAATACCGTGTTCTACGCAAAATGGCAGGACATGGGAAGACCGAGTCTAGATGGAAACGGTTCCGGCAGAATTAGGCGGGGTGAGACGGGAGATTTTACGGCTATACTTGGCGGCAGTATTCAGCCCGATGAGCTAGCGTGGACTGTTAAGGGTAACGTAAGTGAAGACACTACCTTAACCCCTAATGGTGTAAAAGCTAAACTCGTAGTTGATATACGTGAAAAAGGCGTGGCTCCGAATAACCTTCTTGATACCGAAGGGAAACTTACCGTGCGTGTAGAATACACGAAAGACCCGAATATCTATTGGGAAGGTGAGATTACCATATATGGTCGGAGGGAACTGGGCGATTGGAAGATGGTCAGCATTGGGCAGGATCACACCATGGCAATCGATAATAATGGCGTACTGTATGCGTGGGGGCGAAATCGCTACTATCAGCTTGCCCATGATACTAATGCTACTGATGCCGCTGGTAAACGAGAGAACCCCACTCCTACCAGGGTAGGAGGTGCCAGTGACTGGATCCTTGTCAATGGGGCATTTCACCATACGCTGGGTATACGAAGGGTTGGACAAAATGAAAGGTTAGAGTGGGGAACTCTGTGGGCGTGGGGGAGACAGCAATACGGCAAACTCGGTAATAATAAGACAGCTGATGCCAATATTAAGGATCTCCAGCAGGTAGGAGGGGCAGGGGGATATAACGATTGGATATACGCGGATGCGGGTATTGAGGCTTCCTATGGAATTAGGTTGGACGGCACTCTGTATGCGTGGGGACACGCAGCCAATGGGCGGCTCGGCAATCCGGACAATACAACTGATCAAGGTACCCCTATTCCGGTAGGAAGTGCAGCACAGAGAGCATCGCCGGAATGGAAGTTTGATTCTGTTACCTCTGCCGGTCACCATGCTGTGGCTATACGGAAAGACGGCACGCTGTGGGCGTGGGGTCAAAATGATAAGGGTCAAATTGGAAACGGCAAAACCGATAACATAACTACCCCCGTCGAAATAAAACACCCAGATGGCTTAAAGTGGAAATCGGCATCTGCCGGATTCGATTTTACCATTGCGCTTGATGTGAACGGTACAGCATATTCTTGGGGGAATAATGATGATACTCGGCTTGGTCGTACAACAAGTGATACTAGTGACCCGAGCCCCGGTAAAGTTAATGGCAATCATAAATGGGCATCCGTAATGACCGGGCAAAACCATGTGCTGGTGATTGAACTAGGAACCGAAGAACTGTATGCATGGGGGCAAAACAGCCGTTGGCAGGTTACGGGAAAGAGTGGAGATGCTCAGAGTGAACCGTATCATTTCAGAACAGATGCCTCTCTACAAGAGGAAAAGTGGGTTTCTATGAACGGTGGTGGCTGGTTCAGTCTTGCCGTCAGAGAAGATGGGAAGCTCTGGGCATGGGGGGCAAACGATTATGGGCAGCTTGGTGTTTCTCAGAGTTTAGGAACTGGTAATAATGTTACAACGCCGCCCACTAATGTGAAAAAACCGTAAAGGGCGGCGAATTAGCTGTTGGGTAAATCCGCCAATGGCGGATTTGCTGGGGGGTGTACTTAGTAAAACTCCATGCTATAGTACAAGAGCACTGTTCTGTACACTTGCCGTCGCCCGTTCCTATTGCAGGGGCGGGCGGCGGTGTTTTTATTCGTGGAAAGAGCCAAACCCGTCAAAGGGCTTGAAAAACCACCGCAAACGCGCCATACTTTGACGTATGCATTCGAATATCAAGTACAAAGACAGCGTGTTCTCCCTGCTGTTCAGCAAGCCAGAGCTCTTGCGCGAGCTGTACTGCGCGTTGGAAGGCGTAGAATTGCCGAAAGACACCCCTGTCGTCATCAACACCCTGCAAGATGTGCTGTTTATGAATAGAATTAACGACATTTCCTTCGAGATTGGTGGGAAGATCATCGTTTTAGTCGAACATCAGAGCACGATAAACCAAAATCTCCCGTTGCGGATGTTGCTGTACATCGCCCGTTTGTACGAAAAAATCATCGACGGCAAGAACATGTACAAAAACAAGCGTATACCAATTCCCTTCCCTGTTTTTATCATCCTGTATAATGGCAACGCAGAAATCCCCGACCGAATGGTGCTCAAGCTCTCCGATTTATTTGAGCACCCCGGCATACTGACAGCAGAGCAGGAAGCGGCGCTGGAACTGAGCGTAACAGTAATCAACATCAATCACGGCAGGAACAAAGAAATCGCGGAAAAGTGCGAGACGCTCGCCGCCTACAGCGCATTTATCGGTAAGGTAAAAGAATTCGAGAAAGAAACGAAAGACAAGGCAGAAGCACTGAAACTTGCGATCAAATATTGTAAAGAGTATGATATACTAAAAGAGTTCTTAGAATTACATTCTACGGAGGTTTTTAATATGTTATTAAGCGAATGGAGCCTTGACGATGCCATTGCCGTCAGCAGAGAGGAAGGTCGAGAAGAAGGCAGGGAAGATGGCTTGGAGATCAGCGCGAGAAACGCTCTTGCCAAAGGGTATCCCCTGGAAGTGATACACGATATCACCGGGCTGAATATCGAAACGATTGAGCGGCTTCAGGTGGATGCTCGCTAGTGGGCGTTTAATCTTTGCCTGAAAAGAGCCAGCTTTACCCACTGTTGTGCATAAGCCTTAATTATCGCTTTAAGCACGAACACTGTACATACATGCGTTGTTTACATTAAAAAAATTCAATTTCCCTTGACATTTATATATCATAACCGTATATTCCTGTAACTCACGAAAAGGCTTTTCGCCTTGTTTTTTAGCTTCTGTTACTGTCAGATCAAAAACATTATAAACATCACATGGAGCGTATATGAAAGCAACACAATACACAATCATTCAACGGTTTAAAGCGGCAATCGCCGCGCTCTGCATGGTTACCGGTTTTGCGTTCGTAGTGGGCGCATGCAGCAATCCAGTGGGCAGCCACCCGGCGGATAGCAACCCCGGTGGCAGCACGAAACCTGACTATCCCCCAGATTATGGATCGCCTACCATTCGCGTATCGTTTGACCTGAACGGCGGGGAAGGGCAGCCTCCCCAAGCGCAACTTGTCATCGGCGGGAGGGTAACGCTCCCGCACCTTCCGGCTGGTACGGATAAGGCCACAATCGGCGGTGAGGAATATCAGTTTTCTGGCTGGAGCAAGGAGCGGCAGGCTGAATTGGTGTATACGCCGGGAACAGTTTTTCCGCCTGAGAACGAAGCTGGCATTACGGCGAATACAACGTTGTACGCCGTGTGGTATCGTGATAGCGGCGGCGAGTTTGTGCAGGTAACGTTTCACCCTAACTTTGAAGGTGGCGATGAGCCTGTCGTTCAGCGCGCTCCCCCGGGCGTTGCAGTCGTGTTCCCGCCTTCGCTGTTCCAGCGCGATGGCTATGAGTTTCTTGGCTGGGACAGAAATAAAGATGCTCGGGAAGCTGGCTTTGAGGCAGGTTTTCGCTACGAGTTTGATGACGCAGAAACGGAAATTGACGTGTACGCGGTGTGGAGTAAAATTGTTTGGTTGAAGTTTCATCCCAACGGCGTTGAAGGCACAGTGTTCACTGCCGAAGTCCGCAGCGGGGATGATTACACGATACAAAACAACACGTTTACTCCGGCGGAGTTCTATGATTTTTCCGGCTGGGACAAAAACAGCGGTGCGACCATTGACGGAATGCTCGATCACCCTGTCGTACAGGATGTTGATACGATTACTATCAAAGCTGTTACTGAAGATACAATGCTGTATGCAATATGGAATCGCCCGGAATTCACGGTGAGTTTTGAGCCTGGTGCGGATGGTGCTGGCAGCATTGAGCCTGTAACGAAACCGCGCGGGGAAGTAATAACACTGCCGGGCAACGATGCGGGGATTTCCCGTGACGGTTATATTGTAAGCGGCTGGGCGGATAAGAATGACGAAAATATCCTGTATACGCTGGCGGAAAACTCGTTTGCGGTTGTGCGGAATATCACGCTCGTGCCAATGTGGAGGGATACAGAGGCGCAAGAGATTGAGGTGAGCTTTGATGCCGATGGTGGCGTTCCGGTGGATGCCGCCGTTACGCCGATTCGGGCGCTTCAGGGCGAGACGATCACACTTCTCGGCGCTGTGTTCCAGCGGGACGCGGAGTTTCACGCTATGAGCGGCTGGGCGAGGGTACGCGGCGCGGCGGTACCTGACTACGAGCTGTCAGAAACGATAACACTGGCGAAGAATCAGGCGGATTTTACGCTGTACGCCGTGTGGTATCGCCCTGAGTTTGCAGTTACGTTTGACGCTAACGGCGGAACCGCGCCCGCCGGAACTGTCAGCATTTCGGGGCTGTGGGGTAGTGAAATCCCGCTCCATTCAGGCACAGGTTTTTCAAGGGAACACTGGGACTTGGCGGGGTGGCACACAGACATGGCTGGAACCGCGGGCAGTCACGGCTTTTACGCGCTGGGTGGGGAATTCGTTGTTCCCAGGAATGGCGCGGCTCTGTACGCGGTGTGGACGCGGCCTGACGTACCGGTGAGTTTCCACGCCAATTTCCCGCACGGTTACACAGGTTCAGGCACCGCTCCAGGAAATATGGCAGTCCCGCGCGGGGATAACATTTTACTGCCGGGAGCGGGAGGTCTTTCCGTTCCCTTCCACCGCTTTGACGGCTGGAGCAGCGATCCTGCCGCCTTGTCGGGTGCCGCGGCGGGCGAGGAATATCAGGTTTTGAATGACCTTGACTTGTACGCGGTGTGGAACATTACCGAAAATCCCGGCATATCCATAAGCGGTCCGGACAGGGCTATGCGGGGTTCAACGGGAATCGTGTTTACCGCCGTGCTTTCTGGCGGAGTTTCCCCCTCTGATATTGTGTGGAAGGTCAACGGAAACCACGACAACACCGCCATAACCGGAGACGGCACGGCAAGCGGCATCCTCAATATCGGAGATGGCGAAGCCGGGATCGGTGCAATTTTCTACGAGTCCGAAAGCGAGGGCTCACTTACAGTGAGCGCGTCGGCGGTTTTCAACGGCAGGAGCTTTGAAAGCCAGGCGGAAATTACCCTTTACGGAAAACGCATGCTGGGCGACTGGCGGCTTGTCAAAATCGGGCAGGATCATACGCTGGCTATTTCGTGGACTGGGGAACTGTATTCCTGGGGGCGCGACAACTTCAGCCAGCTTGGCCGGACAGGAGCGCAATCGGAACCAGGCAAGGTAGGCGACCACAACGACTGGATTATTGTAGGTGGGGCGCTTGAGCACACGTTGGGCATACGGCGTGATGGCAAACCTGAAGGGCAGGGAGGAACGCTGTGGGC
>WQZT01000057.1 GCA_009780595.1 Treponema sp.
TAACTAATAGTTTAATTTTTTCTCAACTTTTTGCAGTGAATATGAGGCGGGGGAAACCCTGTCTTTTATTTTACCCTGTCAGGGTAACTGCCCATACGGGCTGATAATTTTTTGGACGAAATGTCCACGTGATTATCCGCCTTTGGTAAAAACCGGGCGGAATCACAACAAGGAGTTTTCTTATGAAGAGAAGTGTTTTAGTTTTGGCTCTTGCAGCGTGTGTTGCAGGAGGGGCTTTCACTCAGTCGCTGTTCAGTGCTGGCGGCGGTGGTATCTTTAATTATGGAAAACCTAATTTTTTTGGTGCTGGTGTAGATGAGGTGTTAAGCAGTGCAATGCAGTTGGGTGGCTTTATTTTCTTTGATGTTCGCGAAGATGGGTTTGCTGCCGAGCTTTCTGCCGCCTTATTGACCGGACCTTTAACCGGGTCTTTAGTAGAAATAAGCAATGGTAAAAGTGCTATGAGTGCTAGCGATGATAGCAAGGCTACTATGACAGCATTGGACTTCGCACTACTATTTAAAATTCCTTTAGTAATCAATAACAGCTTTTTCTGGTATCCGTTTGCAGGTGTTGGCTACAACTATATTCTTTCCATAAAGTACGAAAGTGGAGGGGAAAGCAACAAACCATCTGACCTGAGTACTATGAGATTCCATTTTGGTATTGGCGGTGATTATACTCTAACCGAAAAAATCTATCTCAGAGGGCAGTTGATAGGCTTCCTAAGCGCTGGTTATATGGATGAGATAAAGGAGGATGGCTCTAAAAGTAACATCTTTGTTGGTGGCTTTGGTGGTACTTTCAAGCTTGGTGTAGGGTACAAGTTCTAATTTTCTTTCTCAGGCCGGGGCGAACAATTTTCCTCTTTTATTTGGAAACCCCGGTCTTTCTTTTATTTCGTGATTTAAATTTATCATCCCCCTGAAGTTTTGGCTTTGTAAAAACTTCTCAGCAAATTATGGTTGAATTGTGAAACAGTTCAACCATAATTTGCCCCACTGTCCAGCTTTGCAAAACTGTGTTATCATTCCCCGATGAATAAACGGGCATTACGGGCGGATCTGCTGCTATTACTCACTGCAACAATTTGGGGGTTTGGATTTACCGCCCAGCGCGCGGGGATGGAATACGTTGGACCGTTTGCATACAACGGAATACGGTTTCTGTTGGGCGGGCTTTTTCTCGTGCCATTCGCGTTGTGGAGCGTTCGCAGAAAACGCCGAATTGAGGCAGGGCGGGGCAACACCGGGGAAAGCGCCAGCGAAACGCGCGGCGGCGTAAAGCGCTACATCTCGGCGGCATTTTTGGCGGGGAGCTGCATTTTTGTGGGCGTTGCGTTTCAACAGTTGGGAGTAATGTTCACCACCGCCGGAAACGCAGGGTTTATCACCGGGCTTTACGTTATATTCACCCCGATTTTCGGAATCTTCCTGAACAGAAAAACCGGAGCCGCAACGTGGGTCGGCGCGCTCCTGACGTTTACTGGGCTTTTCTTTTTGAGTTTCAGCGCGGCACTTACTGACGGCGGTCTCAAGCGGGTAAACCCCGGCGACATTTTAGTCGTCATCAGCGCGGTATTTTGGGCGTTCCACGTTCTGCTCATCGACAGGCTGGTTAAAAAAACCGACCCAGTCGCCCTTTCTTTGGGGCAGTTCGTTTTTGCCGGAATATACGGTTTCATCGCCGCTTTTCTGTTTGAAAGCCCCCTTTCGCGCTGGCTGCAAACCCTCGCCCCCAGCCTCTTTTTTTCACCGCTGCACTCGTGGGTCAACTTCCCCGACTTGCTGAGCGGCCTCGTCTCCGGCAACATCCCGCTCGCCTTTGTTTCCAGCGCGATGATCCCCATCCTCTACGGCGGTCTTATGTCTGCGGGTGTTGGTTACACCTTGCAAGTCGTCGCCCAGCGAGACGCGCCCCCCGCCCACGCCACCATCATCCTGTGCCTTGAAGGCTGCTTTGCCGTCATCGGGGGCGTACTTTTCCTAAACGAGCAAATCGGCGCGGGAATGCTGCTCGGCTTCGCCCTCATACTCAGCGGAATGCTGGCAAGCCAGTGGGAAGTAATCGCCCGCCGCAAAAGGTAGCGGGCTTCTTAACGCGGCAGAGAAATTGTTCTATTATACATACTAGCTCGGTAAATCCCCGGCGTGTCTCCCGCTTCTCCTGAAAAAAATAAAAAAGCTTGCTATACTCTTGTTATATGAGAAAGATTGCTCTCTCGTTGCTTCTGGTTTTTGTCGCGGTGGCGGCGTTTTCGCTGGATGACGGGGCTACTCCTGTGGGTGCGAACACGGCGCAAGACCTGTACTCACCGATTGCTGCCGGAGGCGGGGGTTTTACTACATCGCGGGGCGGCTCGTGGGCAAGCGCGCTGAATCCTGCCGCGGAGGGCGCTGCCCAGCGGGTCATCTTCGACCTCGGCTATATGGGGTTGTACGGCTTCGGCGAGGCTGACGGCGACAGCGGCTTTGGGACGGGAGCAATTAACGCGGGGGCAATCGTTCCCACGAGGTACGGCGTTTTCGGCGGCTCGTTGCGTTTTTTGCAAAGCCCCTTCGATTCCTTCGCGGTTGGGACTTCGTTTCAGGGCAACCTTAACGCCGCCAAAGAAATCTACCCGGGAATGAGCGTTGGCGCGGGCTTGAATGTTGGCGGCAATGACTGGAATGCTTTCACACTTTCAGGCGATCTTGGCTTTCGCTACAACATCGGCAATCTCGGCCACCTGGAAAACTTTACCTGGGCGGCTGTTGCGCGGGGGCTGGGCGCAAGTATGATTCCCCCGGCGTTTACCCCATCCGGCGGCGTGGCGTTTGATGTGCTGCGAATACCGGGTGGGAACGGCCGCCCCGATCCGCTGAGAATGCGCTTTTCCGCCGACCTCATGCTGCCGTCATTCCAGAACGCGGCGGGTAAAATGGGGCTGAACATTCTTGTCGCGGAACTTGTCAGCATTTCCACATCAACCCAGTTCAACATCCGCGAAAGTATAAACGGCGCTCCGCCGTCTCCTGTCCCTTCGATTGGCATTGGCGTAAACTGGACGCTGAGGTCAAACGGGCGCATTGCGGGAGGTAAAATCCCTGAAGGGGAACTGGCGGCGGATGTAGCCGCCAAACCGCTGTACAACGGGATTTGGGCGATGGGCGGTGCCCTTACGTGGACAGTCGGAATTGCCGACCGCACTCCTCCGGTGATAACCGCGCAGTACCCGGAACCCGCGTGGATTTCGCCCAACAACGACGGGCGGGCGGATTACCTGGAGTTTCCGCTGTCCATCACCGACGAGCGCTACATAATGGAATGGATTTTTCTGATAACCGATGAATTCGGCACGCCTGTCAGGGAAATTCGCAACGTCGACCCTCGACAGCAGACTCAGGGCGTGAAGGATTTTATCAGCCGCCTCCGTGCGGTACGAGGCGGGGTTGAGATTCCGCCGTCGCTCCGCTGGGACGGCGCGTTTGACTCAGGCGAGATTGCCCCCGACGGCAGGTACTTTTTCACCATTACCGCGACTGACGATTCAGGCAACACCGGGCACGCCGGACCGTTTGAGGTCAATGTCGATAACACCCCGCCAGAAATTTCTGTCCGGCCGTTTACCGGGGTAACGAATATATTTGCACCCGGCGGGAACGGCGCGCGCCCGACCCTTGCGATCGAGCAATCCGGTTCGCGCGAGGATTTGTGGGAGGCGGGCGTTTACAATGCCGCTAGTATCCAGGTGCGGGCGTTTACGTTTGTTGATAGCGAGCCTTCTGCCATCGTGTGGGATGGGCGGGATGACAACGGGCTGATTGTGCCTGACGGCGTGTATACCTACCGCATCGCCGCGACCGACCGGGCTCAGAATATGGGCGAGGCGAGCCTTGCGAATATTATTGTCAACACGATCCGCCCGCGCGTCGCCCTACTGATAGACAATGCTCACTTCTCCCCGAACAGAGACGGCGTGCAGGACACAATGAACTTTACGCTGGATGTTCCAGTGAAAGACGGTATCGTAAACTGGAACGTGCAAATACTTGACGCTGCGGGCACTGTGCGGCGGGTGTTTGCAGGCGGCGAGGGCAGCGGGAGCAGCGCGCTCATTCCGGCGTGGTTCGAGTTTGACGGGTACGCGGATGGCGCAGGCGCGAGAGCGGGCGCGATTTTGCCGGAAGGTCTTTACTATGCCCGGCTTGAAGTCCGCTACGAGAACGGGCATCTTTCTTCCGCCGTGTCTCCCACCTTTACGCTGGATGTTACACCGCCCCGTGCGAGTATTCAAATCGATGGCAGGGAAGGCGTTCCGGGGCGGGCGGCAGTTTTCGCGCCCAACACGGACAGCCCCAGAAACGAACTAATCATTTTTCAGCAGGGTTCTGATGAGCAACTGTGGATTGGCGAAGTCCGCCGCGCCGTGCCCTCCGCCGATGCCGGATCGCTAGTCAGAACGTTCAGGTTTTCCGGCGTTCCCCCCGCACGAATTGTGTGGGATGGCGTTACGGATGCCGGCTCTCTCGCCCCTGACGGCTTGTACACCTACGAACTGTTCAGCACCGATCTGGCGGGAAACTCGGGGCGCTCAAACATCGTGAGCTTTGAAATATATACGAGAGACACTCCGGTTATGATTGCCACCAACATCCGGGCGTTTTCCCCCAACGGAGACGGAGTCAAGGACACCATTAACCTGATCCCCCACCTTCAGGAAACAAGCGGTGTTGTAAATTGGCGGATAGATGTCCAGAAGATCGGCTCTGCTGAAACTGCCGCTGCCGCTACCAACGCCACCAGCGGCGCGGCTGTGTTAGTACGCAGGTTTGAGGGATCGGGCGTTCCCCCCGCGCAGGTAGTGTGGAACGGCAGGGACACAGCCGGAAACATCGCCCAGGACGGTGTTTACATCGCAGTGCTGGAGGTTGAATACCACACGGGCGTGCGCCCCACCGCGCTTTCAATGTCCTTCGAGCTGGACACGATTCCTCCACAGGCGGAAATTTCCGTACCGTTTACGGTTTTCTCACCGAACGCCACCAGCAACCGCGATACGCTGCCCATCAATGTAACAAGCGAGGGCAACGACGAGTGGGATGCGGCTATCGTCAACCGGGAAAACAGGATTGTCAGGGCGTGGAACTGGACAGGACGCGCTCCGGCAGTGCCGCTGATGTGGGACGGCACAGATGCGGCGGGCAACCCCGTGCCGGACGGCAGCTACACGATTCTCCTCAGTTCAACCGACGAGGCGGGGAACAGTATGCAAACCGCCATCCGCAATATTGTGGTGGATACGAGAGTCCCCGCGATCTTTTTAACGGCTTCCGCGCAGGCGATTGCCCCGCGTCCGAATCAGGCGGAGGCGATGCGTTTTAACATCATCCCAACTATCCCCGACGGCATCGAGTTCTGGCAGCTTGAACTGCGGGACGAAAGCGGCAGCATTGCGCGGGTATTTCCGGCGGCGCAGGGCGAAACTCCGCGTAGAGCAAGCGGGGCGCTGCCTGCGTTTATCCCGTGGAACGGCGCAAACGGGCAGGGGGTAATTCAGGAAGGACGTTTCACTCCCGTGCTAACGGTGCATTACACCAAAGGCGATGTCGTTACCGTTTCAACGCCGCCGGTGCTGGTGGATATTTCCGGCCCCGTTTTGCGGTTTCGCTCAACACCTGAGTTTTTCAGCCCCGACAACGACGGTGTAGACGACGAGCTTTTCATCTTTCTGACCGCGATTGATGCATCGCCCATCGCCCAGTGGTCGCTTGAAATACGCGAGACCGAAGGCGGGCGGCAGGTTTTCTACCGGATCGAAGGCCGCGGCAGCCCTGCCGAGCGCATTATCTGGGACGGCAGGAGCAACTGGGGCGAGCTGGTTCAGAGCGCTACGGATTACGAGTGGACATTCCGCGCCGCCGACACGCTGGGGAACGCCAGCAGCCTTAGCGGGCGCATTACGACCGACGTGCTGGTTATCCGTGACGGCAACATTCTGCGGATTCAAGTGCCATCGATTACCTTCCGCGCAAACCACGCGGACTTCACCGGCATCCCGCAGGAGCGGCTCGATACCAATTTGTGGGTGCTGCGGCGGATCGCCGAAATCCTCAACCGCTTCCGCGATTACCGCATCACGGTGGAAGGACACGCCAACCCCGTGCTGGGAACCGCCGTTGAAGAAACCAACCAACTGCAACCTTTGAGTCTGGCGAGAGCTCAAGCGGTCATCGAGCATCTTGCGAAGAACGGGGTAACCCGCGCCCGCCTTTCACCGGTGGGACGAGGCGGCACAATGCCAGTCGCCGCGCCGTTGGATCAGAACAACAACTGGAAAAACCGCAGGGTTGAGTTCCTGCTAATACGGTAAGGGGTTTGCAAGGAGATTATTATGTTTGACGATTGCGTGATTATGGCGGGAGGATCCGGCACACGGCTGTGGCCAGCGAGCAGTTCGCGTCTGCCCAAACAGTTTTTACCTGCGGGAAGCGGCGAGGAGAAGCAGAGCTTTTTCCAGATGGCGGTCGAACGCGCCCTCGCGGTTACCGCTCACGCTGCTAACGGCGGCAGTGCAAACAACGGCAGGGTCATTATAATTACCGGGGAAAAGCACATTCCCCGTATTGCGGCGGATCTTGCGAAGTTAAGCGCGGCGGAGAAAAAGCGCATCGTCGTTATCGGCGAACCTGCCGCCAAAAACACGGCGGCTGCCATCGCCTGTGCCGCAGTCTACGCCTCTTTTGCCAGCAGGGGTGCCAGCGGCAATCCGAGCGGCATTGCCGACAACGGTAGGAAAATACTCGTTCTCACCAGCGACCACATCATCACGCCGCGTGCCGCCTTTGCCGCCGATGCCGCGCTCGCCGCCTCGTCCGCCGCCGAAGGAAAGCTCGCCATTTTCGGTATTCCGCCAGAACGCCCCGAAACCGGTTACGGCTATATCGAAGCGGGCAAAGAAAGCGGCGGTGTTTTCGCGGTGAGCGCCTTCCACGAAAAGCCGGATTTGCAAACCGCGAAAAAATACATCGCAAGCAAGCGTTTTTTCTGGAATTCGGGGATGTTTGCCTTTACCTCAAACTTCATGGCACAGCAATTCCACGATTTTGCACCGGAAGTTTTCGCTCCCTTAAAAAAACTAAAAAGTCCAGCGAAGGAAGCCTACACGATTTTGCGAGGCATTCGGATACTCAACCGCTGGCATGGGCTCAAGGCGGCATATACTAAAGCGAAAAGCGTTTCTTTCGATGTTGCAATAGCTGAAAAATGCCGGAACACCGTGATGGTGCGCGCAAGCTTTGACTGGCTCGACATCGGCAACTGGGAAGAGTACATCAAAGTCTGCGATAAAAACAGTTCGCTCGTATTCCGCGCGGCGGCAGATACCTGCTACGTCGATTCGGACATCCCCGTAGCGCTTGCCGGAGTTGAGGACTTAATCGTAGTCATCCGCTCGGGTAAAAACGGTGAGCCCCCTGTGGCTCTCGTAACGCGGCGGGGGCAGACGCAGAAAGTCCGCGACATTGTTGATGAGATAAAAAAAGCGGGCAAAGCGGCACTGCTTTAATCGGGCGGGTTTTCACAGAAATCAATTTTTAAAAGGCAATGTTTGTTCGTGCGTACGAAGTGGCATTTATAAAGAAAGCTTTTGCCACACATGCGGCAAAGCCTTTTCTTTTAAGTTAATCTAAATTCTGCCTGGGTGCCAGGCAGCAAGCCTTGGTTCCTCCTCCTCCTTTTATGCGCTGTCAACTAAGTTGGGCAAGAGCTTTTTTCTATCCTGCGGATCTTTCCAACGCCGTGACTCATACACGGTTTTGCTCTGCAGTACCGAATACATATGTTCGGTTAGTTTGCGGGCTATCGACACAACGGTCTTTTTCTTGCTCGCACCTTGGCATGACATTTAATGCATATAGAGCCCCGCCCTCTTGCTGAACCGGCTGCCGTCCCCGACATGCGCTGTTAAAGCGTATGCCACTACTGGTCCTACCCCAGGTATTGTTTGCAATACCTTCATTCCTTCACCCTCTTTCGCTTCCCGTTGCATTCCCGCTTTCAATTCCTTGATCCGCCGCTCGTGCATCTCTAAATACCTCAATACCCAGTGCGCCTATTCCATCTCGATGCCCGACAGCACTTTGACCGCTTCCTGTCTCCGCTCCGTCGTGGCGAGATCCTTCTTGACTATCGTCGTATGCCCATGATGCACAAATAGTACGCGCAGCGTATTCAGAGGTCTTTTTCTGTTTCGCATTTCCCTCCCGTAGCAGACCAGTATTTTTCTCCGCAGGAGATCTTTCTCACTCGGCAGCGGCACCAACGGCAACCGCTCGTCACGCCTTTCCTCGATAACGTGGGCGAGCTTCATCGAATTCTTTTTTACGTCGGATGGTGGCATTACTTTGCTTTACGATGGTCGGTTGATATTAATATGACACTCGAGGAGCACAGCGTTTATAGCGCGTCATCACGGTACCGTTCAACCTGCTACCGGTTAACTGATCCCGTCAGATTAGAATATCAATATTTCCCTTCAATTTTAATAATAGCATCTGACACTATATTCTCATTATGGAACTCTGGACATAATTTATATTAACTTAAAAAAGGCTTTGCCGGATATGGTAAAGCCTTTTCTTTACAAATGCCACGTGCTACGCACGTTGAAACAGTACCTTCTGAAAAATGATTTCCGTGAATTTCAACATACCAATATTGAAAAGTTGTTAATGTAATGTTATAATTATGTGGATAAAAAAAGAGCCGCTGAAAAATTTGTGGAAAATCTGAATTGATGTGTAAAAAACAGGCTCGTTGTACAAAGCTTGTTATGTAATTAACTGTATATAGCACCATCAATTACGTAATTTATCCACAAAAAAGCGCCCTTATTACTACTATTACTGAATTTATATA
>WQZT01000058.1 GCA_009780595.1 Treponema sp.
CCAAAACTCTGGGAGGCATCGGGGATTTCCTACACCAAGCTCATCGACCGCTTGATAGAACTCGCCGTTCTGCGCTTCCAGCGGGAAAAGAAACTCAAGACGAGCGTGTGATTTTTTGAGAGCGCTATCGCGCGGCTGTCGTGCGGCTATGGTGCTGCTATCACGCGGGATGTTTACGCTATTCCGGTTTTGCTTACAGTCTGCCCGGCTGCAATCGGGCAAGCCCTTCGGTTGCCCCTTGGTGATGTGGGTTAAGGCTTACCGCCTGCTGGAAAGCTTCGATGGCGTAGGGCAAATCCCCGATAGCTTCACGGACAGATCCCAGCCTGAACCACCAGAGCGCAAGCCCCGGATGCAGATGGACTGCCATCGAGTAGGCAATGTCTGCATTGTGAAATTGCCCCCGCATCCGGTAAATCTCGCCCTGAAAAAAATACGCCACCGATGAATTACCGCCAATCGGCACAACATTTACGTAACGGCGCATGTAGCTTAAGGAGCGGTTGAGATCGCCTAAGAAAAACAGCGATTGCCCCATCGTTTCAATAAGACTAAATTCGTTGGAATACAGCGCCAGCCCCCGCTCCCCCCACGACAGCACATCGGCGTGCCTATTCAGGCGGCGCATCGCCCAGGTCATAACCGTGTACGTGTTGGCTGTGGCAACGTTACGCGCAATCTCATCCTGAGTAATGCGAACTGCCTCGTTGTAAAAAACATCCGCTTCGTCCATGCGGTCTTGCGCTTCAAGCCCGCGACCAATCTCGTAATTCTGCCGAGCGGTTGATGCAAGCGCCGCACTTGGAGCAAGTGCCGCATTAGGCGGTGTCTGCGCCGCTAACACGTGCGGGAAAATTAAAAATATAACCACAGAAAAAACAGCACCCATCATCCACGAAGAAACTCTCACGCTTTTATACCTCGTATACATTTGGTAATGCAAACGTCAACACAGTGCTCGCAACCAATGCATTTATTATAATCGATTATAGCAAGATTTTCTTCTATAGTAATAGCACGTTCTGGACATTCCCGTACGCACTTTGTGCAGGCGATGCAACCAGAGGAACATTTGCCCCTGACTATTGCGCCCTTCTCGATACTGGAACATAAAACAGCAACTGGTGCAGTGGAACTTTCAATCGTGATTAAATCGTTCGGGCAAGCTTTCACACACAAGCCGCAACCGGTACAAAGTTCTGGGATAACGCGGGCGAGGGAATCTTCTATGCAAATAGCGCCAGTGGGGCAAACGACTTTGCAGTCACCGTACCCAATGCAACCAAATGCACATGCGCCCTCCCCGCCGAAAAGATGTTTTGCCGCCTGACAGCTTTGTATGCCGGAATATTCCATTTTTCTTTCATGCGATTGGCAATCGCCTGAACAGCGGACAACCGCGATTTTTTTCTCAACGCTTTCCGCTTCGATTCCCAAAACGGCACTGACCTTCGCGGCAACATCCGCACCACCGGGTGTACAGAGATTTGTTTTTACACTGCTGTTTGAAAGCATCGCCTCGGCGTACGCTGTGCATCCCGGGTAGCCGCAAGCACCGCAGTTTACACCCGGCATTATTTCGTGCAGCAGCTCCAGCCGCTCATCAACATGAACGTGCATTACTTTCGCCGCTATGCAAAGCATAATCGCACAAGAAGCGCCGACAATTGTTACTGAAAACACTGCGATAAAAATTGTATTCATAAACTAATTGCCCCCTTGCTAGTGGAACAGGTTTTCTATCACGCTGCTGAATCCAAAGAACGACAGGGAAAGAATTGCCACTGAGATAAGTTTAATCGGCACGCCGCGAAATGCTTGGGGCGGGTTGGCGCTTTCGATGTGTTCCCTGATGCCGGAAAAAACTACCATTGCAAGCATAACCCCAAACCCCGAACCAAAGGCGGTTAATAACGACAGACCGAGCGTTAAATCACCTCTGACATTTTCCAGCGTAACTGCAAGAATCGAGCAGTTAGTTGCCATAAGCGGGAGGAACACGCCGAAAGCTTTGTACAGCGACGGCACATATTTTTTCAGCGTGATTTCGACGAGCTGCACAAACGCCGCAATAACCAACACAAACACAATTGTTTGCAGATAATCTAACTCATGCTGGCGGAGAATAAAATTGTTAATCGGCCAGGTGATTGCCGATGCAAAAACCATCACGAATGTAATTGATAAACCCATGCCGATTGAATTCTTCAGTTCTTTTGTAACGCCCAAAAAAGGGCAAATGCCGAGAAAGCGGTTTAAGACATAATTGTTGACAAGCACGGTACCCATCAAAACTGCAACAACAGCTCCAAAATCCATTATTCAGCATCTCCTTTCCCGCACCTCGATGCCGAAGGGCACCCAGCGCACGCAGTTTCTGTTTTCTTGATTGCTGTACCTTTCGACACTTTGTTGACAATCGCCAGAATAAGTGCAAGCGCGATAAATCCTCCGGGTGCAAAACTAAACAGCGGGATGTTAAAATCTTTCAACAGCGGCAACGGAACTCCCAGCCACGAACCTTTGCCGACAACTTCGCGAATGGTGGAAATTGCGAGCAGCGCTAGCATATACCCAGTGCCATAGCCAATTGCGTCAAGAATAGAATCGCCAATGGTGTTGTTCCGGGCGAAAACTTCCGCGCGCGAAAAGATAACGCAGTTGACGGTTATCAGCGGCAGGAAAATCCCCAGCGCTAAATACAGTGAATATGCATACGCCTGCATAAACATCATGATGATAGTTACAAATCCGGCAATGACAACAATAAAGCACGGAATGCGTACTTTCACGGGAATAATGTTGCGGATAGACGAGATTACCGTGCTTGATCCGACGAGGACAAACACCGTTGCTATTCCCATTCCCAGCGCATGCGAGACGTTTGCAGATACGGCAAGCACGGGGCACAAACCCAAAAGGGAAACCAGCGCGGGATTTTCTTTCGCAATGCCTTTCGTTACAATCGCAAGCTTTTTCATTGACGCTCCCGCACAATCTCGAACGCATCGAACGTATATTGCAGGGCGTTTTTGAACGCGGCTGATGAGAATGTCGAACCCGAAACTGCCGCGATGCTTTCAGCGCCAATCCTGTCCTGCCCCCAATGCTGGCTGGCGTAAGCTTCCGAAAACACTGGTGCGGAAAAACTCGGCGTTTCGGAATGCGACAGCACTTCGCTCCTGATAAGCCTGCCTTCGGAATCGATCCCGCTCATCATTACAACATCGCCCCCAAATCCAATCGACGTTACGATAAAAATATATCCCTCGTTATTTGAAATTCTATACACGGCGTTTACTTCGCTTGGCAAACCGTTTGTTTTCAACGGCTCAAAAGAATCCGCATGCGGCACAATGACACGCATTGCAACTGCCGTTCGCCCAGCCGACGCTGCCGCGATTATGGGCTGAGTGTAGTTATGACCAATCGCCAACGCGCCTGTTACGATAAGGCATATCAGCGACAGAATAAGGATAGGCATAACAAAATCATTTTTCATACGTTACCTCTCTTGCCTTTTTTCACCGCCGCACGTTTCAGTGCCGCACTTCCCAACGGTCTGGGAATTGTAAGTCTATTTATGTGCGGGACAACCATATTCATCAGAAGGATGGCGAATGACACCGCCATGTGATAATTCCCGTAGCGGATTAAAACGGTCAGCAGCCCCGCGCCCGCGCCAAAGATAACGCGCCCGGTGTTGGTGAGCGGGCTGGTAACGCTATCTGTCGCCATAAAAAACGCACCCACAAGCAGCCCGCCTGAGAAAATCTGGAACATCGGCTCGCTGCCTTGTATCGCTGTCAGCGCAAAAACAACCGCGATGAATGTAACGGGCGTGTGCCAGGTTATGACCCGGCGGATTATAAGGTACGCGCCACCTAAGACGAGGGCAAGACCGTTTGCCTCGCTGAAATAGCCGCTGTGCGAACCTGCAAAGAAATCGAAATCGAGCGAGCCCAAAAAGGGAACATCCCACGTTGCCATTGATGCTGGAAACGCGGCGAACAGCACGATACGCGCCGTTATTGCGGGGTTCGCAAAGTTCTTGCCCAGCCCACCGAAAAGCTGCTTTACAAACACGATTGCGGTAAAACTTCCGAACACTGCCATCCCAATCGGAATCTCTTCAGGGAGGCACAACGCCAGCAATATTCCGGTTACCACTGCCGACAGATCTTTGATCGTGTTGTTTCGCTTGAGGAGTTTTTCAAAAGCCCATTCAAAAAAAACACACGATACCACGCACACGCCCACAATAAGCGCGGCGCGTGAACCGAACACATACACCGCCGCCGCCAACGCTGGCAACAGTGCAATTATCACATCGAGCATCAGGCGATTTACCGTTACTCTGTCTTGAAGGTGAGGCGCAAACGAAACCGTCATGCGTGTATTCAATATTTCTCCTCCGCTTGTTTCAGTATCTTTTTTGACAATGACATAACCTGAGCAAGCGGTCTTTTTGACGGACACACATACTGGCAGCAGCCGCACTCAATGCACATATTGGCTTTTAGTTTTTGCAATCGATCATTCTTTTTGAGTTCAAACGCGGTTTCGATTGATGACGGAAGGAGGCGCAGCGGGCACGCTTTGACACAGCGCCCGCACTTGATACAGGGCAACGCTTCAGGGCTTTCGGCACCTTTGCCAGCAAAAGCAAGCACAGCGCTGGTTGTTTTTGTAATGGGAATATCTGCGCTGGGGATCGCAATGCCGGTCATCGGTCCGCCGAGCGTGATTTTTTTCACGCCGTCTTTCAGCCCGCCGCAAAAGTCAAACAGCGCACGCACTGGCGTTCCAAGCGGCGCAATGACGTTTTGCGGATTACTGACCGCCGGACCGTCAACCGTTACACAACGCGAAACAAGCGGCACTCCTGTTTGTATGTATTTGGCAATCGCCGCAACAGCCGCGCAATCTATGACAAGGCAGCCGCTATCCTGCGGCGCAGACCCCGCCAGCATTATCCGCCCGGTAACGCTGTACACAAGCACAGTTCTCTGCCCCTGCGGATGCTTAGGCGGCAGCAGGCGAATCTCCACGCCATCCAGCCCCTTCATTTTTTCCACAAGTTCAGGATTGGTATCTTCTATACAAATGGTACTATTTTTGGGCGAAAGATATTTTTGTAACAAGGCAATGCCGTCACGCACATACCGGGCATCATCAATCATTGTTCTAGTATTTGATGTGATGTACGGCTCGCTCTCGATGCAGTTAATCAGCAGGTAATCAAGCGCACCGCGCGCCGCCCCTGCAAGCTCCTGCGCCGCCGGAACATCGCTGCCGCCGAGCTCCGCAACGCCTGAGTTTTTCACCGCCTCCAAAAACTCCGCCGTGCTGGTAACGTGCGGCGGACAGCACCCTTCCCACAACGTCTGATTTCCATCCGAAGCGATAGTAACGGTAACGACCTTTTCCCCGGTGAACGTGTTGATGGTATCGATGCTCTTCACCGTTCCCGACACACTGGCGTGAATAGATGCGCCATCTTTAGATGCGCCATCTAAAGATGGGGCGCCAATCACCTGCCCAACCTTCACCGCATCGCCAACTTTGACGAGCGGATTCGCCTGAGCACCTGAATCCGCAGACAGAGACAGCCGCACCTCAGAAGGCGTCGGGATAGATCGCGGCATGGATTCTGCCGTGTTTTTTAGACGCGGGGGGAATACGCCGCCACCCATTCTCATGAAACCGCCTTCTATGCACAATGATGAGTAATTTTATATTGAGATTATAATGCTGTCAACATATTTTTCTAAAAAAATCTGTATTGACACTCAATTTACTATATGCTATGGTAAATTCAATCACCAATGCAACAATCGCAGGTATGATGAAAAATACGCCAAAATGGCTCAGTTGGCAGAGCGGCGCACTCGTAATGCGCAGGTCTCGGGTTCGATTCCCGATTTTGGCTAAACCCCTATATCAGCAGGGTGAAGTATCAGGGCTCATTTCCGTAAATATACTTGCTAAAAAAACACCGAAGGCTGCGCGGGCGCTGTGCTGGCGATTAGTTTTCCGTTGCGGTACGAATACAGCACCGGAACGCGGTTGTTGAGCGCCTCGTAAAAGGTTGCCGCATCCAGAATGATAAAACTCGCCGCCTTTCCTTCACCGATCCCGTACCCCTCGCCCAAATGCAACGTTCTCGCCGCATTCGTCGTAACCAGTTTCCAGGAATCCATAATCTCGCCGTAGCCCATCATCTGACAAACGTGCAGCCCCATGTGGACAACATCCATCATATTCCCCGTTCCCATCGGATACCACGGATCGAAAATGTCGTCGTGACCGAAAGAGACGTTGCAGCCGTTCGCCAGAAGTTCCTTCACGCGCGTTACGCCCCGCCGTTTGGGGTACGTGTCCATACGCCCCTGAAGGTGAGTGTTGATAAGCGGATTGCACACAAAGTTGATGCCGCTCATCGCAAGCAGGCGAAACAGCTTGTATGTGTACGCGTTGTTGTACGAGTGCATCGCAGTTGTGTGGCTGGCAGTTACACGATCTTTCAAACCCATCTCGTAAGCGCGGGCGGCAAGCGTTTCCAAACCGCGAGAGGCTTCATCATCGATTTCATCGCAGTGCACATCAACAAGATTGTCGTACTTTTCCGCCAACTTCATCGCAAAGTTGATTGACTCAACGCTGTATTCACGGGTGAACTCAAAGTGGGGAATGGCGCCCACCGCATCAGTGCCCATAGCGACAGCCCGTTCCAAAAGCTTCTGCCCGTCGGGATACGACATAATCCCTTCCTGCGGGAACGCCACGATTTGAATATCCATAAAATCACGAACTTCATCCCGCAGCTCCAGCATCGCCTCAAGCGCGGTGAGTGTGGGGTCGGTTGTGTCCACATGGGTGCGGACGTGCTGCACGCCGTGCTGTGCCTGCATACGGATTACCTTCCCGACACGCTGGCGCACATCTTCTTTCGACAGCCGCTCTTTGCGCTTACTCCAGCAGGCAATACCTTCAAACAGCGTACCGCTTATGTTCCAGCAGGGGTCGCCAGCAGTAAGGCATGTGTCAAGATGAACGTGGGATTCGATAAACGGCGGCAGCAGCAACTTGCCGCCGCAGTCGATGATCTCCTCGCCTTCGCGCGCCAGAATGTTTTTAGCGATACGTTCAAACGTTCCGCCAGAAACACGAATGTCGGTTTTTTCGCTGTTGTTTTCTATATAAACACTTTTTATAAGCACCGTTTACGCACCTTGTTTCTTGAAAATTTTTTCGCCGCACAGAAAACACACTGCGGCGATTGCCATCGCGTTGACAGGCGCAATTCCCCACGCGATGTAGTTCGCGCCTGCTGCGCCCAGAAGTACGCCCGCAACAGCAAACCAATTGACCTGCTTGCCCGGCTCATCTTCGGCGGCGTACTTTTTCCTGTTCAAAAAATAATCCAATATGAGAATTGTTCCCACAGGCGGCAGCGTTGCGCTGAGGAAACTGAGCCAGCCGATAAAATTGTTGTACAGCCAAATTGCCGTAACTGTTCCAATAAAACCACTGACCAGCGCCATTTTTTTCTTGCGGAGCTTGGTGATGTTTGAAAGCCCAAGCGCTGCGGAATAAATGGCACTATCGTTGGTTGTCCAGATGTTCAGCCCCAAAACGACAATCGCGGGTATCGCAAGCCCTTGGGCTATCATAACATAAAAAATATCATCCATTCCAGTTGCAGCTCCGCCAACCGCACCAAACACGAACATAAGCGTGTTACCGAGGAAGAACGCAATGGCAGTGGTGATTACGGCGATTTTCCTTGTCTTGGCAAAGCGCACAAAGTTCGGCGTTGCTGTTCCCCCGCTGACAAACGATCCAACAACCATTCCCGCTCCGGTCATAACTGTCAGTCCTTCCGAACCTGAGAAAATTCTCATAATACCGCCAGCATCACCTGACGCCCGCATTATGGAAACGCTCCCCAAGATAGCAATAAGCGGCACTGAAGTATAACTCAACACCGTTAGCGCGTTGATACCTAAGTACGCTGTGCTGGTCATCAATACACCGCCGATTACGATGAGCACCCAGTGGTTGACGCCCAAAAGTTCGGAGATTGGGTACGCGAACATCGCAACGCCTACGCCGAACCAGCCAATTTGGGTAAAACTGATGAGCGCCGACGGCAGGTACGAACCAAGCGTGCCAAACGCGCGGCGGGCAAGCAAGTCCATACTAAGCCCGGTGGCACTTCCCACGTACGCCAGCAGCGACGTATACGTCATCAGGATAAGACCGCCGATGACAACCGCCGCGAGAAATCCGGGCAGGTTCAGCCCGTTTCCAAGACGCGCTCCCACGCTCATACTCGCGGAGAAAAACGTAAACCCCACCATGAGAACAAATAACGCCCAAAACCCCTTGCGCGCTCCGTCAGGAACCCTACTTGCCGCGAAATCCTTGTCCAGTTTCATTTCCAACCCCTCCCCATACTTATAGAACATTTTGACGGCACAGCCACCAATTTCGTGCTTGTGTTTGAGTAGGCAAAAAAAACCGGCGCAGTGATAAAAATCACTACACCGGCTTTTAATAGCTCGGGCTTCATGAACAAAGTTCCCAGCCCCCCAGCCACTATACAATATCGTTCGCATCGCACAACCCTCCTTTGATAAAATATAAAAGCAGTTACCCAAACGGGTAGATACTATCACGGTTGTGGAGAACTGTCAAGAGGAAATTTTCCCTAGTTATTGACAGAGGAAATTTCAACAGTTTGCTTGTACTATGTTGACAGGATAATTTAACAGGGTGTATGATTTTCCAAGGATAGTCCGATAATGTATAGCATTAGACAGTTGCCCTTTAAGAATTAGACTTGTTCGACAACTCGGTTAGTTGTCTCACAAGTCTTGCAAAATAC